>NZ_JAAGPE010000002.1:0-97457 GCF_017104605.1 Burkholderia sp. Ac-20384
ATTCCCTCACATCAAGAAGCAGCTCAATCGCCGGCACGGCCAACTGCGACGACCACTCGCATGCATTTGATGATGCCATCGTCGAGATGAAGCGCTGGGCGAGCGACGTCGACACAATTGACGCAACCCGTTCTCTTGATTTATCGTGGCTCCATGCAACGCAAACCGATTTCCCTCTCGAGCATCACCACAACGACGACCACCGGTAACGGCGGGTCGTCTGGAGGGTGCGCGCAGTAGTTTCGGCAGTTGCATACCACCAAGGGCCCCGCCGGCAACGGACGGGGCCCTTGGCGTTTACGGCGCTCCGTGTGTTACCAGCACGCATCTAAACGGAGTCATCGTGAACGACATCGATCATCGCATTCTCGGAAACAAACTCGGCCTGTTCCATCAGCAACAGGAAGGTCCAGGTATGGTTTTCTGGCATCCACGCGGCTGGGCGCTGTACCGCGTGCTGGAGGATTACGTGCGAATGCGAATGCGTCGCGCGGGTTTTCGCGAGATCCGCACGCCGCAACTACTGGCGCGCTCGCTGTGGGAACGCAGTGGGCATTGGGACAAGTTCGGCTCGCAAATGTATGCGCTCCCCGATCGATCGCCGATCGAGCCATCAGCAGATATCGATCACGACGATGCGCTGGCGCTTTGTCTGAAACCGATGAGTTGTCCCTGTCATGTGCAGGTTTTCAATCAGGGGCTTCGTTCATATCGTGAGTTGCCGATTCGCTATAGCGAGTTCGGTGCGTGTCACCGCGACGAACCATCCGGATCGCTGGAAGGACTCAAGCGCACACGTGCGTTCGTGCAGGACGATGCGCATGTGTTCTGCACGAAATCGCAAATCGAAAATGAAGTAGCGCGCTTTTGCAACTTGCTGAGGGCTGTCTATGCAGACCTCGGGTTTTCGTCCGTCACGGTCGCGCTGGCAACGCGGCCGATGCAAAGGGCGGGCGAGGAAGCCGTCTGGGATCAAGCCGAAGCATCGCTTGCGGCCGCTGCCCGGGCAGCCGGCCTGGAATTCGAACTGTCCGAGGGCGAAGGTGCCTTTTATGGACCCAAGCTCGAATTCAAGCTGGCCGACAGTCGTGGCCGTGAATGGCAATGCGGGACGATTCAACTGGACTTCGTGCTCCCCGGACGGCTGAGCGCGCATTTCATCAACGCGGAAAGCGTACAAGAGACGCCTGTCATGCTGCATCACGCCGTACTTGGCAGCATGGAGCGTTTCATCGCAATCCTGCTGGAGCACTACGAGGGGTGGTTGCCTGTATGGCTCGCGCCCGAACAGATTGTCGTGGCGAGTATCAGTGATGCACACGCACCGTACGCAATGCGGGTGGTACAGATGCTTGATGACGCGGGGCTACGCGTCGTTGCCGATTGCCGCGCCGAGCGACTGGAGCGAAAAATCATTGATGCCCGGAAATTGCAGATTCCGTTCTTGATTGCCGTAGGGGCACGCGACGAACGGAATGGAACGGTCAGTATCCGAAATCGCAATGGCGATCAGGTGACGTTGCCGCTTGATGAGGCAATCACGGTTTTATCGTGCGAGGCCAAGGCACCGTCGCCATAATTGCGCAAAGCCACGTCGCGATCGACGCTCGCCCCCTTTCGGAATCGCTCGTCGATTGACGATCCTGATGTTGAAGTAGCGTGACCGAAACGGGGCGATGTCTTCATGAATTCACGATAGAGGATCGCAGTATGCCGTCTGGATACGTGTCTGCCTTCGAGGTTCACACTGCCCGGGAGAATACGATTCCCGTTTTAGCGACGATCCCGCACAGCAGCACCTACGTTCCTCCCGATATTGCCCCCTGGGAAATGGACAGAATCGCCAGTCACGCCAAGCACGTACGACGGGGAACCGGTGTATATGCTCGAGCCCACTGCAGCGGGGGCAGCCGTCAGGATCGGCTGCATTCATCGGCCGTTTCACCAGAGGCTCGAGACAGAAATCGATGCGACGGTCGCAAACTTTGGTCATGCCCTGCTGCCTGACCTGCACGCGTTCATGGGGCCGACGACTTTCGATGTTTGCCGTGGGAACCGCGGCCACACCACCACGTCTCCACAAACGTTCCAGGCGTTCGCTCAGAACGTAAAGCGGGTGTGGAATCGCAGGATACTGGCGGCAGGCGGCACCAAGAGGCACCGCACCAGTCCATGCCTATAGCCAGTCAGACGTCGCCGCGCTGCTGCGAACCACACCCGTCACATACGCCTTAAAGCCCAAGCGCCTGTTCCAGTCGCCGCATTTCTTCCCGCCACTGTTCCTGCAGTTGCGGCTTTTGATGTTTCGGTTTGCGTGCGAGCTCTGCCGTCAGCAATGTCTCCAACTGACACAACCGTTGCCACTGTGCCTCAGCGTCGCTGCTGGTGAATTGAACGCCGGTGTGGTTCCGTGTGGCCGGAATCTGCTCGGGTGCAACGGGCGCACGAGAGGTGAACAAATTTCGATACGCACTTTCAGCATCCGGAAATTCCTGCAAGCGCCCGTCATGGATTGCCCAGAAGCGATTGCAACTGTGCTCGATCAATTCGCGGTCGTGCGAAACCAGAATGAAACCGCCATCGAACGCCGCCAGCGCGGCGGCAAGTTCACTCTTGCCTTCCATATCCAGGTGATTGGTCGGCTCGTCAAGCCACAACAGGTGGTAGCTCGCCATGGACAGCGCGAGAAAGAGCAGACGGGCCCGCTCGCCGCCGCTCAGCGTAGCCACGGTCTGACCATGGCGTACATACGCAAACCCCGCAGAAATCAACGCCTGCCGCCGCTCTTTGTCGCCGACCGGCGCAAATTTATACAGCGCGTCAGACAAAGTGGCGTCGTCGGCCAGTTGATGCAACGACTGATCGTAATAGGCGATGCGCGCCGCCGGATGATAACGCCAACCCATGCGCGCTTCTCCCTGCTGCAGATCACTCCAGCACTGGCGCAACAACGAGGATTTGCCCGTGCCGTTGCTGCCCAGAAGGGCGACCTTGTCACCTGGCCGCAACCACAAATCGTGAACCTCAAACAGGATCGGCTCTTCTGCCTGGGCGCGTACATGCAGCCCTTCGAAGGCCATCAGACGATCCGCCGCCAATGGTCTTCCTTGTAGCTTCAAGCGCCACGGGCTGCCACGACTGACAAAGGTCTGGTCTTCCTTGAGTTTTTCGACACGCCTTTGCATGGACTTGGCTTGGCGCGACAGTTTCTCATTGTCGTGCTCGCGCCCCCAGATGGCCAGACGTTTGCTGCTGGCGGCTAGCCGGTCTATCTCGCTTTGCTCACCTGCACGACGCGCTTGTGCCGTTGCGTCGGCCTCGGCCAACGCGACCAGGGCCCGGCTGCACGGCATGTCGAAACTGTACAAGCGCTGATCGCGCAGAATCCAGCTTTTGTCGCTGAGGCTGTCCAGAAGTCGCGCGTCGTGCGACACGAGGATGAAGCCGCCCTGCCAGCGGCGCAGGAAATTTTCCAGCCACAACAACGAGGGGAGATCCAGATGGTTGCTTGGTTCATCAAGCAACAGCAGATTCGGCTGCGTCAGTACCGCACGTCCCAGCAGCAAACGCGTGTGCTGTCCGCCGCTCAGGTCGGAAACGGGCGTGTCCGCCGCAGTGGCCAGTTCCAGATCGTCCAGGAGACTGTCTACCCGCCAATGCTCGGTCCGTTGCTCGCCGACGCTCTCCAGCAACGCCTCTCGCGTCGTCAGGTCGGCAAGTCTTGGCGGGAGATGCTGCTCGACGTGTTGCAGCCGGCACATTGCCGCATATTGCACGCTACCGACACTGGGCTCGCGGCTGCCCGCCAATACATCAAGCAGACTGCTCTTGCCGCAGCCGTTGTGGCCGATCAGGCCGATGCGGTCGCCAAGTTTTACGGTAAAGGAAAGGTCCTGGAATAGCGGGCCATGGCCGGTTTCCAGATTCAAGGAAAGCGCGGAAATCAGGGTTGTCATGCTCATGCTCTCGTTTTTTCGGGACGTGTTTGTCCCTGTCAACAGGAGCGCTGGCGACAACTTTGGAGTCGAGAAAGGACTCGGAAGGAGAAGGCTTTGCTCTGACCGGGTTATCGCAGCGCGATGGAACTCAGACGAGAGCAGGCGAATGTGCTGAACCAATGTGCCAACATCAGTGGGCGCATAAGCAAAACCATATTTACCTCCTTTTAAAAAAAGAGTTGGATGTAGCGGCGGAGTTTATCTCGGCTTACGCCAGTTATACAAGCCGCGGGAGTGACGGCTCGCAGTTTCTTCCAGGAAAGATCACTGAATGCTTTGCAGCAACTCGCTATTGAGCGGCTAATGTCTGTTTTGAAGAACGTGTTTTGAGTGACTGCTACTGACCGGCTGCTATCCGATGCGGCCGAACGGTTGCACCTCGATGGCAAGTGTCAGAGCACAACGGTCACACGTTCCGGAGATCCGAAAGCTTGCCCTCCCTTACCGAATCGGCTGCAGCAGCTGGGGGGCCGGCGCACCACGCGATTGACCTGACGCCAGCCCCGTACCCGGCACAAACTGAGCCCCCAATGGCGAGCGATGATCAGAGATCGCCGCGCACTTCCCCGGTTCCCAGCGCAATCCGCTGCCGGTTGACTTCCGCCCAAAGCTCGTCGCTGTCGTCTTCGCGCAGCACGACCATCCAGTCCAGTTGATCGTCAGTCACGTCGAAGTATTCCAGGATTTCTTGGCGAGTCGCGTCGATGAACTGCGCGTATTCCGGGGTTGCCTGGGCCTCCGCGTGCAAGGCGTCGTATTCGGCATCGTCCGCGCCGCCGCCGTGCTCGTCGATATAGTGCGAGATCCACTGGTCTCGTTCGCGGTCGTAATCGGCCTCGGCGCGCATCGCCTGCAAAGCCGTGTAGATATCCAGTTGGGCAAACGCGGCGATCGCCGCCGTTGTCGCCTCGTCGAAGGTAGTCATCATTCCATCTCTCATGTCAGTCATGGCACATCATCGCACGGGCCGCACCCGGGCAGGTGCCGCGAATCCGGCCGGCACAACGCGCCGCCTGGCGCCGATGATTGATCGGAGCAAAAGGCATCACGATCGCGAGATTCACGCCTTCCGGTGCGCAACTCATCGCGGACGCCTGCGCAACCTGGCACTGCAAGCACTGCAAGCACTGCAAGCACTGCAAGCACTGCAAGCACTGCAAGCACTGCAAGCACTGCAAGCACTGCAATGAAAACACCCAAGCGCGGCTGATCGCAGAACAAGCTTCGAGCGTATCGCCGCAAGCGTCACGCCGGCACTTGAGCGCCACCGCTGGCGCCGGCCGTGAATGGCGCATGATGGCCGAACCGAACGCCGTCGGATACCTCCGTGGTGGTCCGTCACCGGCTCACAACGATCCTGAACGGACTGCCGGCATTCCCGACTACGGCCTATCGGCCTGGTGTTTTGCCGACTGCAGATGACTACAGTCGGCCCTGGATACAAGCTATGCAGGGCCAACGCACTTGGTCATCGGCACGCACGCCAATTCCAGTCCGCTCGACGTTCGGTACGTCGAAATCGATGTCCCCGACCAGCCACAAGAGCGATAAAACGGCGCCGCGTTCAGCGTGGCATCGAGACGCATCGAGGCAAGCCCATGATCGCGAGCCAATGCTTCGAGTGACGCCAGCATGCTGCGTCCAACACCGCGCCCCATGTGAGACGGCCGGACGAAGATCGCATCCACTTGCCAGTTTGCGACGGTAAGCATGCCGGTGCCCACGACCAACCCGTCATCGACGGCTACGTATAAGTCGCGCTCGACGATGCGGGCCCACTTGTCGGTCGGCGATCCAGCCACCCAGGCTGACAACGACGCTTCTGGGTAATATTCAGCACACGCAACCCGTACCGAAGCTTTGCGGATTTCCCACGTATCGAGTACATCGCCGCCATTCGCTTTTCGTATTGTCAGCATGCCGCGCTCCCGGGCGTGACCTGCCAGATCAAGGCGTCGACCAGGCGCAAAAGATTAACAACACATGATTTTTCGTGCATGCAATCACTCCGATTTGTGCCAATGCAAACGGAGCGATTGAAACGACACGGCCCCGTCATGAGTGGCGGGGCCGCTGAGGAAATCTACGTACGATGTATGAACGTCACGATTCCCACGACTCGCCACCGGCGGTCATGGCGCACATCATAAATTTTCGCGCGTCGTAGTTCATGACCGAAAGATTGCCGTTCGGTAACGTGGCTGTCAAGAACGATTGGGATATCGTTACCGATTCAGGTAATCGGCGTGAGAGGCTCAACCGAAAAGTCTATCTGCCAGAGCACATAGTGTGGCAATTCAGTCGCAGGTCTCAGCGGTGTGATTGCGCTCATACCGTTCGGTGCGCGCCCAGGACGTCGAGTCGTTGAAAACGCGCACATGCCATAATTCGCCGATTCCTGAGCTACCGGACGCATCGTGTCATACGCGAAATGATTTTGATCAGATCACTTGCCGCCTACCTGTTGCTGGCTGGATGTCTTGCTACAGCACACGCCGAGACGTATCCACCAGAAGTATCGAGAAACATCGACAAGCTTCAGTCCAAATGCGCCCGCAAGTCCAACGATCCCGAGGCGCCAGCCTGCATCGAATACAAGGCCACGTTGGCCCGCACCATTCCGTCTGCCGTCCAGGCACTCATGCATCAGGAAGAAGTGGCCAATGACAAATGCCGGAACGGCCCGGCACCGAAATTATTGCCTGACGGGCAATATGCTCCAGGAAGCGCCTGCGCACAACGCGAACAGTTGATGAAGACCATTCACCAGCACAACTGGTGCTGGGGTCATACGGACATGGATAGCTACCTTCCGGGTTGGGTGATCTGCCATCCTGGTGAATGGCAGTAAGGCCGCATCAATAACAGGACGGGATTCCGCAAGGCTACGGAGGCGGCTTTTTCCCGGCACCGGCATGGCACCCGCCATGGCTTGCAGCACTTTGGGTGCATGAAAAGATCGGACTTGCTCCGCTTGTCCACCGTCACCACCCACTGCTTGATCTTGCTGGCCGTGGCATTGGGCGGGCTGACGCTGATGTTGAACGGGTCGCGCAGAATGGTCGCCTCCATCGCGCGGATATCGTCGGTAAACGTGGCCGAGAACAGCAAGGTCTGGCGCTGCGCGGGCAACGCGGCAAATACGGCTTGAGTTAGCGCGCAAAGCCGAGCGCTTCGATATTTCTCGGGTGATCTGCTACAAAGAAATATCGCGACAGGACCTCTCGTCGACAAACGGCCGCTACGATGCCGCGAGTTCCTTGTGTCGAGCCACCGCCTGCTCAACCGTTTTTTCCAGATCCTTCATCTCACTTCCAACGAGGAACCCTCCATGGCTATCCATCGAACTGGCCACAGGTATCGCGATGCGGCTTCAGGCAAGACGATCGATGTCTGGTTTCCAGCATCTGGTGCCGGAAAACGACGCGGTTGCCTTGCCGAGAAGGTCGGCATCATTTCGGGTGATTTCGTCGAAGTGGTGATTGAAGCACTGGAAACCCCTCCAGCCTCGACCGAGGAAGCTTATCTGCGGTTGCACCTGCTGTCCGAGAGATCGGTAAAGCCTAACGAAATCAATCTCGACGGCATTTTCGGCCTGTTGCCCAATGTTGCCTGGACATCTGCAGGCCCGGTATTTCCCGGAAATGTCGATGATCTCAGGGATCGACTGGCATCCGAGCACCATCATCTAACCGTGTCCTCCGTAGATAAATTCCCGCGGATGACAGACTACGTCGTTCCCGAGGGCGTGCGCGTCGCCGATGCAGATCGCGTGAGGCTCGGCGCCCATCTGGCAAGTGGCACAACCGTCATGCACGAGGGTTTCGTCAACTTCAATGCAGGCACACTGGGCGAATCGATGGTCGAGGGGCGCGTGACCCCGGGCGTTACGGTCGGCAAGAATTCGGACGTTGGCGCCGGCTCGTCAATCATGGGCACGCTGTCGGGCGGGGGCAAGAGCAAGAACGCCATAGGCGAGCGCAGCCTGCTCGGAGCGAACGCAGGCATCGGCATTTCACTTGGAGACGAGTGCATTGTCGAAGCCGGCCTTTACGTCACCGCGGGTACGAAGGTGAAGATGCCCGATGGCAGCGTCGTGCCCGCAAGACAGTTGTCCGGTCAATCCGGCTGGCTGTTTCGTCGAAACAGTCAGACCGGCGCAGTCGAGGCACTGCCGACAGATTCCTCGCGATGGGGTGGACTGAATACGAGCCTGCACAACAACGATTGAGTGTCACCTCAGCCGCTTTTATGCGCCGCAGGCATCCCGCCCGAGTACGGGGGTGACCGCATTACGCCAGGGTGCTCGAACGTCCGCTCGTGACCGCGAATTCGCTCGGTCGATGCAACCCACTCGAAGATGTCAGCGGCCACCGAGCCGCCAGCCATGTTGAATGGCTGGCGTGCCTCATCCCCACGAATCAGGACGGACGTTTCCCTCGCCCACCAGCAGGTTTGCCAGCCGGCTTGCGCGCTCCCGCCGCCGGCTTGGCGGCAGATTTACCACGCGGCTTCTGCACGCTGAACGGACTGCCAATGGTGTAGTCCGGTCCGTTACCAGCCGGTTTCGCGTGCGCCGCCGCAGGCTTCCGCTTGTTTTCGCCATTCTGCGGACGCGGCTTTTTGCCCGGCACAGGCATGGCACCCGCCACAGCGTGCGGCACTTTCGGCTTCTTGGGCTTTTTGGGTTTCTTGATGATCTCGCCCGTCGCGCTGGTTTCCGGCACGCGGTGTTCGGCCTCGAAACCCGGCTCTTCTTCACGGCGCAGCGTTTGCTTGATCAGCGCTTCGATCGCGGCCAGTTGCGGCGCTTCGTCCGCACACACCAGGGACACCGCCACACCGCTGGCGCCCGCGCGGCCGGTACGGCCAATACGGTGCACATAGTCTTGCGCCACGATCGGCAGGTCCACGTTGATCACCAGCGGCAAGTCGTCGATATCCAGCCCGCGCGCCGCCACATCGGTGGCCACCAGCATCTGTACTTCGCCCGTCTTGAAGCGCTCCAGCGCACGCAGGCGCGCCGGTTGCGGCTTGTCGCCATGAATGGTGTCGACTGCATAGCCGGCTTCGTCCAGCATGGCCGCCAGGTAATCCACGCCGTTGCGCGTCTTGACGAATACCAGCGCATGCTCCCACTTGTTCTCGGCCACGAGGTGCATGAAAAGGTCGGGCTTGTTCCGCTTGTCCACCGTCACCACCCACTGCTTGATCTTGCTGGCCGTGGCATTGGGCGGGCTGACGCTGATGTTGACCGGGCCGCGCAGAATGGTCGCCGCCATCGTGCGGATATCGTCTGAAAACGTGGCAGAGAACAGCAAGGTCTGGCGCTGCGCGGGCAGCGCGGCAAAGACGGCGTTGAGCTCGCGCGCGAAACCGAGATCCAGCATGCGGTCGGCCTCGTCCAGCACCAGCGTCTGCACCTGATCGAACTGCACCGCATTCTGGCGGTTGAGATCCAGCAAACGGCCCGGCGTGGCCACGAGCACATCCACGCCCTTGCGCAACTTCATCATCTGAGGATTGATACTCACGCCCCCGTAAGCGGCCAGAAATCGCAAATCGAGGCCCTTGCCGTACGCGATGAAGCTTTGCAGCACCTGTTCCGCCAGTTCACGCGTGGGCACCAGCACCAGAACACGTGCGCGGTTGCTGGACACCGCGGGGCCATGTTGCACCAGCCGCTGCAACAGCGGCAGCGCAAAACCCGCCGTCTTGCCCGTGCCGGTCTGGGCGCCCGCCATCACGTCCTTGCCACCGAGCACGGCAGGAATCGCCTTGGCCTGCACCGGCGTAGGGGCCTGGTAATTGAGGTCCTGCAGGTTACGCAGCAAGGGATCGATCAGGCCAAGCGAGGCAAAAGACATGGACGTATTCCGGACTAAAACCGCAATTCTAGCGGTTGCCGGGCGATTCAAGGCCCACTGGTCCTGGCAGGAAGGTGCCGACGGTGAGCGACGACACGGCCAGCCCGCACAGCCACTGGCGCAAAGCTAGCCAATCCCCCCTTTTTCCCGCATCAAATTGCCTCTCGCAGCAGCTCAGCCCCCTTTTTTCCCGTCTATAGCGGCTCGGGCCACAAGATGACGGAAACCCACATCCCAGTTGGCAACGAAGGCCGGCTTGCGCGGCTCGACGCTGCGCTATGACGAAAGCCAGGTGATAAGCTCGATGCCGACGATCAGCCGCGCATCGACGCGCCCCGAACCCTACGACCGCCACGAGCCTGCCATGCCCCTCGCCCCTTCCGTCCTCTCCGCGTTCACGCCGACCGGCAAGCTGCGCGCGTCGATCAACCTCGGCAACCCGATCCTCGCGAACCGCGACCCGGCAACCGGCGAACCGTTCGGCGTGTCGATCGACCTCGCGCGCGCGTTCGCCGAACGCCTGTCGGCCGAGCTGGAGCTCGTGGTGTTCGACGCCGCCGGCAAATCGGTGCAGGCACTGACCGACGAGCTCGCCGATTTCGGCTTCTTCGCGGTCGATCCGCTGCGCGGCGAAACGGTCGCGTTCACGGCGCCGTACGTGCTGATCGAGGGGTTCTATCTGGTGCGCGACGCGTCGCCGATCCGCACCAACGCGGACGTCGACCAGCCGGGCAACCGCGTGACCGTCGGCAAAGGCAGCGCCTACGACCTGTTCCTGACGCGCGAACTGAAAGCCGCGCAGATCGTGCGTGCGCCGACATCGCAAGCCGTCGTGCAGACCTTCATCGAACAGCAACTGGAAGTCGCGGCGGGCGTGAAGCAGCAACTCGAGAGCGACGCGGCGAAAACGCCCGGCCTGCGCCTGCTCGACGATCGGTTCATGGTGATCCGGCAGGCAATGGGTGTGCCGAAGAGCCGCGGCGAAGCGGCCGCGGCGGCGCTGAATGCGTTTGTCGAGGAAATGAAGGCATCGGGCTTCGTCGCGGATTCGCTGCGGCGGCATGGCATCACCGGCGCATCCGTCGCGCCGCAAGCGTGATGGCACGGGGCGTAACGCAGCGATCCAGGACTGCTAGCGCCCCGCTTTCCCGCCGGCCGCATTCGTGCGGCCGCCTCGGGCGCGGGACGCCACGATCGCTTCCCGCTTTTCCACCAGAAAATCGATCAGCGCCCTGATCTTCATCGGCATCTGCGCACGGGTCGGCGCATACACGTAGAAGCCGGCGAACGGTTTGCACCACGGTTGCAACACCCGCACCAGTGCGCCGGAATCCAGATGCGGCTGCACGGCAATGTCGATGTGCTGGATCAGCCCGACGCCCTGCAACGCCGCGCGGATCATCCCGTCGTCGTCGTTGGTGGTGATGCTGCCCAGCGGCTCCACCGTGAAGCCGTGCCCTGACGCATCCGGCGACTCGAACTCCCACGGATGAATGGCCCCGCTGACCTGCCGGAATCGCAGGCAATTGTGCCGGACCAGATCGGCCGGCGTCGCGGGCTCGCCGTGACGCTTGAAATAGGCCGGCGTGCCGACGACCGCCATTTCCAGCGACGGCGTAATCGGCACGGCCACCATATGCGGCGCGAGGCTCTCGCCGATCCGGATGCCGACATCGCACCCGTCGGCCACGATGTTGGCCAAGCCGTCGTCCATTACCAGTTCGAGGCCGAGCCCCGGAAAGCGGGTGCTGAACTCCTCCAGGTGCGGCTCGATCAGCGTCTTGGCGGCGACGCGCGACGTGTTCATGCGAATCAACCCGGTCGGCGCGTCGCGCGCCTCGTGCAACGCGTCGACGGTCCGCTCGACGGCAACCAGCGCCGGATACCACACGTCGTAGAGCCGCTGCCCTTCCTCGGTCAGCGACATGTCGCGGGTCGTCCGGTACAGCAGCTTGACGTTCAGCCGGCGCTCGAGCGCCTTGACGTTCTGGGACAGGTTCGCGCGGGAAACGCCCATCTCGGCGGCCGCCTTCGTGAAGCTCCGATGATGGGCGACGTGGGCAAACCACGCGAGAGACGGAAGCAATGAAGGGTCCATGCCAAGGCCATTGTCAATTTCGGAATACCACTGTAGTCCAGATTGCGATCTTTCGTAAATCCAATCGCCTCTCTATATTCGAGTCATTGCCCCGGTTGCCCAAGCGTCACCCGGCCCGGCGAACCTCGAATCTCCCCCTGAATGGAGCTGTCATGAAAAGTGTGAAGATCAAGAATCTGTACTGGGACATTGCCGCCAACGTCTACTTCCCGTCGAATTTCGATGATGGCAAGCAGTATCCCGCCATCATCAGCGCTCATCCGATCGGCAGTTGCAAGGAACAGACGTCCGGGAACGTGTACGGCGAGGCGCTGGCCAAGGAAGGCTTCGTGGTCATCGCATTCGACGCCAGCTTCCAGGGCGACAGCGGCGGCGAGCCGCGCTACATCGAAGATCCGACGTTGCGGGTCGAGGATTTCCGCGTTGTCTGCGACTACCTCGTGACACTCCCGTACGTCGACGAAGCGCGCATCGGCGTGCTCGGCATCTGCGGTGGCGGCGGCTATTCGATCAATGCGGCGATGACCGAACGCCGCATCAAGGCGGTGGCCACCGTGACGGGCGCCAACTACGGCCGCCTGATGCGCGAAGGGTTCAGCAACTACGACCCGATCGCCGCCCTCGAGGCAATGGCCAAGCAACGGACGGCGGAAGCGCGCGGTGCCGCGCTGCGCGTGGACGACCTGCTGCCGCCGTCGCCCGAAGCGGCCCGGGAAGCCGGCCTCACGGAAGTGGACGTGTACGGTGCGACCGAATACTACCGCTCGGATCGCGGCCGCGCGCCGAACGGCGTCAACCGCTCGCTGTTCTCGCACCAGGCCGCCGCCGTGGGCTGGGATGCGTTCCATCTGTGTGAAACGCTGCTCACCCAGCCGCTGATGGTGGTGGTGGGCGATCAGGTCGGTGCGTTCGGCGCCTATCGCGACGGGTGCGAAATCATCGGCCGCGCAGCATCGAAGCAGAAGGAACTGGTGGTGATCGCAGGCTGGTCGCACTACGACCTGTACGACAAGCCGGAGCCGGTCGGCAAGGCGCTGGCCAAGCTGATCCCCTTCTACAAGGAACACCTGTAATTCCCGTTGCCGGGATCCTGCCGGCACGCTCTTGCGCCGAGGAGCCCGTCCCGGGTTCCTCGTTCTTTCGTAATCCGGAACAAACACCATGACCAACGTATTGATCCTCGGCGCCAGCGGGCAGATTGCCCGCTGGGCCGTGCAGATGCTGGGCGAGCACCAGAACGTCAGACAAACCCTGCTCGTGCGCGATCCTGCGAAGCTGGCCGGCAACGAGCCCGCCAACGCGAGCGTGGTGATCGGCGATGTCCTGGACAAGAAGCTGCTGCCCCGGATCATGGACGGGCAGGACATCGTCTACGCCAACCTGGCCGGTGACGTCGACGTGCAGACGGAGCATGTGCTTGCCGCCATGAAGGCCGCGAACGTCAAGCGGCTGATCTTCGTCAACTCGCTCGGCATCTACGACGAGGTACCCGGCAAGTTCGGCGACTGGAACCGCCGTGAAATCGGCCAGTACCTGCCGCCGTATCGCCGGTCCGCCGACCTGATCGAGGCATCCGATACGGACTACACCGTCCTCCGCGCCGCGTGGCTCCAGGACAAGGATGAGGTCAGCTACGAGATCACCCGTCGCGACGAGCCGTTCAAGGGCACCGAGGTGTCGCGCAAAAGCGTCGCCGCGCTGGTCACCGAGCTGGTCGCGCATCCGGAAAGGCTGGTGCGTGCCAACGTCGGCGTCAACAAGCCGGGGACCGACGGCGATCGACCGGCTTTCGTCTGATCTTCCAGCGTGGACATGCCAGGCGACGGCCAGCATCCGCCGCCGGCTTCGCCAATCAGTCGCGCGGCCGGTCGAGCAGTTGCTTGACCAGCGCGCGCACGATCGGATTCTGTTCGCGACCGCGCGCCGTCGCGATATGAATGTGTCGCACCGCCCAGGGTTCGGCCAGCTCCAGCACGGCAACCCGGCTGAACAGCTCGTGACTGACCAGGCATTCCGGCTGAATCGTGACACCCAGCCCGGCCTCGACGAGGCTGACCGCGACGCCCGCACTCCGGACGCCGTAGCGTGGCTTGAATTCCTCCCCCAGGCGCCGCGCGGCCGCCCGTATCACGCCGACCATCGCGGTGACGGTAATGACGTTTTCCGGCAGAAGATCCTTGAAGGTCACGCTCGCGCGTCCGCTCAGGTGATGCTCCTTGGGGACGACCGCGATCAGCCGGTCCTCGCGGTACGGCGTGATATCGACGCCGCCCAGGTCGATCTCGTGGGCGGCGGCGAATACGCCCACATCGGCTTCGCCGCGGGCCACCGCGTGCACGATCTCGGCGTTCTCGAGCTCCTGGATCACGAGCTCGACCCGCGGATACTCGCGGCCGAACTCGCCGACTTCACGCGCGATGAACGGCACGATGATCGAGCGTGCCGACGCGACGGTCAGCTCGCCCTGCATGCCCTCGGTAAAGGAGGCGATCTCGGATCGCATGTCGTCGAGGTCGTCGAACATCTTGCGGATATAGCGCAGCAGGACTTCGCCCGCCGGGCTCGGCGACACGCCTTTCGGGCCGCGTTCGAGCAGCTTGACGCCGGCGATGTCCTCGAGATCCTGGATGCGCTTGGTCGCCGTCGACGCCGCGATATTCTCGCGGATCGCGGCCAGGCCGATCTGCTGCTCTTCAACCGCGGACACGAACAGTTTCAGCGTAAACAGATCGACCTGCCGAATCAGGTGCAATCGGTTGAATGTACTCATGTCTCCTCGCATGCACTGGTTCATGACGTTGTCGGGCGTCATGTCGCACGGCGCGCGGGTTCGTTCCCGCTCCTCCCGCCATGGCAACGCGTCGAGCCAGTCCGTGCCTGTGCAACAGCGATGCTGCGTGTCACAGGCGCACGACGCTACCCTCCGCGATCGTACACCTGTGCCCTGCCGCTTGTTTTGCGAACACACGATCTACCCAACCGCACGCCACGCGCAACACTGCCCGGTACGGGTGAGCGGCCGCTCCGCCAGCCTGCTCGACGCATCATCGAGCCGGCCCGTGCAACGGCAGGTCACGCCTTCACATACGACGCGTCGATGCGAGCCGCCCTGGGAATCTGCGTCACCACGACGGCGGCAATGATCGACGGAATCGCAAACACGTAGAAATTCCATTGGTGCCCGAGGCTCGACCCGACGACCCATCCGCCGATCATCGGCCCCAGCACCGAGCCGATCCGCCCCAGCCCCTGCGCCGTCCCGATGGCCGAGCCGCGACACGACGCCGGGAAATATGCGGCGATGAAGCCGTACCCGAGCGTGGTCGATCCGATCGACCCGAGGCCCGCGCCGAACACCGCCAGCATCAGCCACGCATAACCGGGCTTCTGGCTCATGACCAGCAGCGAAAGCGCGCACACGAGGAACAGCGAAATGAGAATTTTCCGCGCGCCCACGCGATCAGCAAGCCATGCGCCGATCAGGTTGCCCGCAACGGCACCGAACTGCATGACCAGCAGAAAGTGCAGCGACGATCCCAGCGGATAGCCGGCCTTGCGCATCAGCGTGGGCAGCCAGACGTTCATGCCGTAGACGACGATCTGTCCGCAAAAGAACAGCACCGCAAACAGCAGCACCTTCGATCGCCAGTCGACCGACATCGCGAGCCGGAAGCCGCCCGCATGGCCCGACGCCGCATGAAGCTGCCGCTGGTGCGCGTGATCGGCCAGCACGCGATCGAAGTCGATCGAATAGCGGGCCGCCAGTTCGCGCGCTTCGTCGATCCGGTTGCGTTCGACGAGAAAACTGACCGATTCCGGCAGGAAGAAATACATGACAGGCAGGATGACCAGGTACAGCGCACCGGCGCCATAGAGCACTCGCCAGCCATGGCTCTGCAGCAGTGCAATGGCCAGCAGCGCACAGACCACGCCGCCCACCGCATAGCCCGTGAGGGCAAGCGCGTTGTAGAGCTGCCGGCGATTTCGCGGCGCGTACTCGATCGTCAGCGCCACGGACGACGGCACCACGCTTCCGAGCCCGATGCCCGTGAGGAATCGGGCAATGCCCAGTTGCGTCGGCGAATGGGCCAGTGCGCACAGCAGCGAGCCGATCGAGAACCACAGCACGCCGGCCATGATCAGGTTGCGCCGGCCGATCCGGTCGGACAGCGATCCGGCGCCGAACAGGCCCAGCATCAGACCGGCCAGCGTCCAGCTTCCGATCATGCCGGCACCGCCGGCACTCAAACCCCATCCGGGTTCTGCGAGGAGCGCCGACACCGTCGCGCCGTAGACGATCAGGTCGTAGCCGTCGACGGCAATCGTCATGAAACACAGTAGTACTACGAACAGGCTGCTTCGAGAGGGAATGGATGAATCGTTCACGTCGTCTCCTGGTTACTCGTGATCGCCCGTCGTCGAGCGGGATTTTTTATGTTCTCGCCCACTATAGGGACGCGAAATTTCTCGACCAAGTGCCGGATTTCGAAACGACGTTTGACCAAATTCGAATCGCGCTTCGTGAGATCGGAATCGCGTGTTTACGAAGGGCGGAATGGGCTCGACACACGCGGTCGAGCGTGCATTCGCACTTCGTCACGCGTGGGATTCAGTGGAATTCGTCGAGCGGAAAGTCATGGGGAGACGACCTCGATAAACCGGCCGTACCGAGGCGAAAACGCATCGTCCGCCGAGGAGGCGGAGATGACGACGCGAACCGAAGCGACGCTGCCGGCCGCCCCGAGCGAATGTCGAGGCCGCAGCGTGAGTGAAAGCGTCGTTAGTGGTCGGTCAACTGCGCGACAAACGCCCGCGTCGCCGCTGTCAACGCATCGCCGCGCCGCGTACCGATGCACAGCCGGCGCAACGCCCACGGTTCGTCGAGCGCCACGAGCGTCACCTTGTTGACGTCCTCGGCCGGCAACATGCTTTCGGGGTGAATCATCACGCCGAGGCCGGCCTTGACCAGGCTGCGCGCCGCCTCGATCGAGCTGACCCGGTACTTGACGCGCAGCTCGCGCCCGAGTGCGGATGCCGCATCGTGCAGTTGCGTCATCAGCAAGGTCGTCGGCGCGAGGCCGATGATGTTCTCGTCGACGAGATCCTGGGTCGTGACGCTCGCGCACGCCCCGAGGCGGTGGCCGTGCGGCACGACCGCAACCAGTCGATCGGTCCGGAACTCGATGATGTCGAGCGCGTCGCGGTCGACGTCGGCCGTCGCGTAGAACATCGCGACGTCGGCCTTGCCGGTCACGACCGAGCCGATCACGTTCGCATTGGTGTCCTCTTGCAGCTCGATCTCGACGAGCGGAAAGTCTCGCGTGAATTCGGCGATCTCCCGCGCGAGAAAATGGACGATGATCGTGCTCGTCGAACTGATGCGGATATGACCGCGCACGCCCTCGGTGAATTCGGCGACCTCGCGGCGCATCACGTCGAGATTCTCGAACAGCACGCGCAAGTGGCGCGCCAGCACTTCGCCGGCCGGGCTCGGCACCATGCCACCGGGCAACCGCTCGAACAGGTCGATGCCGGCAATCTCCTCGAGATCCTGGATGCGCCGCGTCGCGGCCGACGGCGTGATGTTTTCCCGCACCGCCGCGCGACGCATCTGCTGCTCTTCGACGACCGTGAGAAACAGCCTCAGCGTGAACAGGTCGACGCGCCTCGTCAGATTGTGGAGACTGAGCCCCGTCATTTCCGCTCTCCTGTCTTCGTGCCCGGCCGGATCGCAAGCATGCGCGATAGAGACTAAGCCGGGGGTCGGCATGCGTCAATCGGGATCGAAGACAGGCCGGCCGTGACTGCCGCGGCGATGTCGCCCGCTTTGCGCAACGAGATCGCGCATCGCGAATCGGCCGGTTCAGATCACGTTCGTGTTCCGCAATGTCGTGATCGCGTGTTCATCCAGGCCCAGCCAGTCGTGCAGCACGTCCGCGTTGTGCTCGCCGAGAACCGGCGGCGTCTTCGCGTCCGGTTCGGGCACATCCGACATCTTGACCGGATTGCCCGCGACCTGAATGGAACCCCATGCCGGGTCGTCGAGCGTCATGAGCATCTTCCGGGCGGCAACGTGAGGGCATTCGAACAGGTCCGGCACGTCGTTCACGTTCGAGCACGGCACGCCACCCGCGCGCAGCGCCGCCAGCGCCGCTTCGCGCGACCGGTCGCCGAGCCACGCATCGATCTCGACGTTCAGCGCGTCGACATGCTGCTTGCGCAACATGCCGTCGGCGAATCGCGGATCGTCCTTCAGGCCGGGCCGGCCGATCACGTCCGCAAACCGCTTCCAGATGTGTTCGCCCAACACTGCGATCACGATATAGCCGTCTTTCGCGCGATAGGTGCCGAACGGCGCGGTAACGGCATGCACGCCGGGCGGCGACGTGCGCTTCGTCGCCGAGTACATCGCGACCGAGATTTCGTTGAGGATCAACGATGCATCGACCATCGAGATGTCGATCTTCTTGCCCTTGCCCGTGGTGTGCCGATGCAGGAGCGCCAGCACGATCCCGTAGAGCGCCAGGATCCCGCACTCGATATCGGCCAGCGAAAAGCCGAGATAGGTCGGACGATCGTCGCCGCGCTCGGGGCGGTACATCAGCCCGCTCATCGCCTGCCCGACGATATCGAACGCGGGGAAATCGCCGTACGGGCTCGGCAGGATGTCGTCGTGCCCGAAGCCGGAAATGGCGCCGTAGATCAGGCGTGGATTGATCCGGCTCAACGCCGCGTAGCCGAGCCCCAGCCGGTCCATCACGTTCGGCCGCAAGTTCTCGAGCACCACGTCGGCCTGCGCGGCGAGCTCGGTGAAGATGCGGCGCCCCTCCGGGTGCTTGAGATCGAGCGTGACGCTCTTCTTGTTCCGATTCGTCCGCAGAAAGGCGAGCCCGCTGGGCCGGCCATCGGCGCCCGGCCGGACCGGGTCCGTGCTCCGTGCATAATCGCCGCCCTCGCGCGCTTCGATCTTGACGACTTCCGCGCCGGCGTCCGCCAGCCACATCGAAGCAAACGGCGCCGCGATGAAGTTCTCGACCGTCAGCACGCGAATACCGGCCAGCGGTCGTCCCGCGCCGATCGTCGTTCCGGCGCGCGACTCATGAATCACCTCCTCCATCTCCTCTCCTTTTTCATCGTCTCCTGATACCGCGGTTCGCATGCGACGTTGCGCGGGTGTCGTGGCGATTCCGTCACAGGCAGCACCGGCGCGATGCACACGCGGGCCACGGCTACGCATTCACCGCGGCACACCGACACGGCCAATGCTAGGGGCGCGGCCCGCGCCGTTCAATTGCCGATTCATGAAAGCGGGATTGCGGTCTCGCGAACGTCAACATCGGCCCGCACGCAGCCGGAACGCCGGGCGACGCGACCGTCACGCATCGATTCGAAAAACGTCAACCGGGCATTCGAGAATCGGCACTCGAATTGAGGATTCCACGTCCGTACTATTGGTCAGGCAAACAGCCGGCGGACCGGTACGCGCAATCCGCACGATCGACACGGTCCCGCGTCAGGCCAGCAACGCGCATCCGAAGTTTATTCAACGAACTGAAGAAGGCATTTTTCGATGAGCAGTCTTGAAGGGAAAGTAGCCATCGTCACCGGCGGCACCGGCGGGATCGGCAAAGGCATTGCACTGCAACTCGCCGCGCGGGGCGCCACGGTCGTCATCAGCGGGCGCAACGCGGCCAAGGCCGAGGGCGTCCTCGCCGAATTGCGGCAAGCTGGCGGCCAGGCGGATTTCCTGCCGGGCGACGTGCGGAACAAGGCCGACATGGACGCCCTGGCCGCGGAAACGGCACGCCGCCACGGCGGCATCGACATCGTCGTCGCCAATGCCGGCGGCAACGACGACGAGGCGCGCTCGCCCGACGTGCGCGGCCCGTTCGCCAACATCGATCTCGCGCGTGTCGCGGCGGTGGTGGCGGAAAATACGGCCGCCAAACTCTTCCCGGTCCAGGCCGCGTTGCCCTACATGCGCCCCCGGGGCGGCGGCAGCGTGATCTTCGTGACGTCGGAAGGCGGCCGGGTGCCGACGCCCGGGCAGACCGCCGTGTCGACGTTTGCCGGCGGCCTGATCCGGGCAAGCAAGGTGATCGCGAAGGAACTGGCGCGAGACAGGATCCGGGTCAACTGCGTCTGCGTCACGGTGGTGCGCGACAGCCCGTCGTGGGAAGCCGTGTTCGGCGCCGACAGCAAGGTATCGGTGCAGCATCGCAAACAGTACGAGAAGATCGTCGACGGCTGCCCGCTCGGCGTGGCGGCCCCGCCCGACATCGGCCAGGTCGTCGCGTTCCTCGCATCGGACGAGTCGGCCTACCTGACCGGCGCCACGCTCAGTCCGACCGGTGGATTGACCATTCATTGACCACGCCGCGCGTGGCGCCCCGGCTCAGCGCAACAGGATCGGCATCGCGCCGCCTTGCGCGCGCGAGCTGAAACGCACACGCCGGCTCAAGAACAATAAACCGGAGGAGTTTTCATGCGCGGCATGGTCTTTCAAGGGCAGTGCAAGGTCGATGTGCTCGATTTCGACGATCCCGTTCCGGGATACGGTGAAGCCGTGATCGAGATGAAGGCATCGGGCATGTGCGGGACCGACCTTCACTATTACCGCCACGGCATGGCGGAATCGCTGGGCATGCTCGGCCTGCGCGACCGGATGGAGTCCGCACAGGTGATCGGCGGCCATGAGCCGTGCGGCGTCGTAGCCGCGCTGGGCCCCGGCGTCGATCCGAAATCGTTCCGGGTCGGCGATCGCGTCATGGTGTTTCACTACGCGGGTTGCAGTTGCTGCGATCCGTGCCGCACCGGCTGGACCCAGCTCTGCGATCACGGCGCGCGCATCTATGGCGTGCTGAGCCACGGCGGGCACGCGAACTACATGAAGGTGCCGGTCTCGTCGCTGGTTCATCTGCCGCAGGAAGTGTCGTTCAAGGGCGGCGCGGCCATCGCGTGCGGCACCGGCACCGCGTATGGCGCGCTGCTGCGCCTCGATATCAGCGCGCGCGACACGCTGGCCGTCTACGGGCTCGGCCCGGTCGGCCTGTCGACCGCCCAGCTCGCCGCCGCGATGGGTGTCGAAGTGATCGGCGTCGACATCAACCCGCATCGCGTCGAACGCGCAAAGGCATTCGGCGTCGCGCACGGCATCGATGCCAGCCAGTGCGACCCGGTCGAAGCCATCCATCGGTTGACCGGCGGCCAGGGCGTGTCGTGCGCGGTCGAATGCGCCGGCGGTGAATTGCCGCGCGCGCAAGCGATTCGCAGCACGAAGGTGTGGGGCCGTGTGGTGCTCGTCGCCGTCGGCGGCAACGTGACCGTCGACGCAATGAAAGACCTGATCGGCAAGCAACGCACGCTGATCGGCTCCTTCACCTTCTCCGAGCCGGGCATGAAGGAATGCGCGCACTTCATCGCCGATCACGGCGTCGAGGTCGACAGGCTGTTCACCGACGAATGGCGCCTCGAACAAGCCGGTGACGCCTACGCTCACTTCAATCGGCAAACGAGCGGCAAGGGCGTCATCGTATTTTGACGGCACGCATGACGATGCCGTCCGGAATCTGGAAAGCGCCGTCCATGACGGCCATGGAGAATGAAATGACCAACAGAACGATTGAACTCAAGCATCCTCGAGCGTTCTACATCGGCGGGCAGTGGGTCGCGCCGTCCACCCCGGACACGTTCGACGTGCTCGATTGCGCGACGGAAGAAGTCGTGGCGACCGTGGCGAAAGCCGCGTCGGCCGACATGCAGCGCGCGATCGACGCAGCACGCGACGCGTTCGACAACGGCCCGTGGCCGCGCATGACGCCACAGGAACGCGCGGGTTATCTGGAAAAATTCGCGGAACGGCTGGAAGCGTTGAATGACGAATTTGCCCGCATCTGGACGATCGAAACCGGGATCGTCTACAAGGTCGCGCAGCCGCGGATCGGCCTGTTCATCAGCGGCGCATTTCGCCAGTATGCGGCGATGGCCGCGACGTTCCCGTTCGTCGAGGAACAGCGATCGGTGACAGGCAATCTCGGCTATCGCGTCTACGAGCCCGTCGGCGTGGTCGGCGAAATCATCCCGTGGAACGGCCCCGCCGGCCTGATGGCGTACAAGACCGCGCCGGCGCTGCTCGCCGGCTGCACGCTGGTGATCAAGTCGTCGCCCGAGGCGCCCTGCTCGGCCTACCTGTTCGCCGAGATCTGCGACGAAATCGGCTTGCCGCCGGGTGTCGTCAATGTCGTGACGGCCGATCGCGACGTGTCCGAGGAACTGGTGCGCCATCCCGGCGTCGACAAGATCACGTTCACGGGATCGACGGGCGCCGGCCGCCGGATCGCGTCGATCGCCGGCGACCGGATCGCCCGCGTCACGCTCGAACTCGGCGGCAAGTCGCCCGCGGTCATCCTCGACGACTACGACATCGAAACCGCGGCGAACGTGCTCGGCCCGTCCTATTTCGGCTACAACACCGGGCAGATCTGCCATAGCCTGACGCGCGTGATCGTGCCGCGGGCCAAACACGATGCGATGGTCGAAGCGTTGTCGGCCATCGCGAAGCAGATCGTGGTGGGCGATCCGTTCGCACCGGAGACGACGTCCGGCCCGCTCGCGAGCGCACGGCAGCGCGAGACGGTCGAACGATTCGTCGCCACGGGCATCGCGGAAGGCGCGACGCTGGCCACCGGCGGCAAGCGGCCGGCGGGACTGGCGCGCGGGTTCTTCTTCGAGCCGACGGTATTCGGCAACGTGGACAACCGTTCGACGATCGCGCAGGACGAGATCTTCGGGCCGGTGCTGAGCGTCATTCCCGCCGACGACGAAGCGAGCGCGATCCGGATGGCAAACGATACGCCGTTCGGGCTGAACGCCGCGGTCTTCACGAACGACCGTGCTCGCGCGTTGCACGTGGCGCGGCAAATCCGCTCGGGCACGGTCGGCCACAACGGCCCGCGCACCGATTTCTCGATCGGGTTCGGCGGCTTCAAGCAGTCCGGCATCGGTCGCGAAGGCGGCGTCGAAGGGCTGACCGCGTTCATGGAATCGAAGACGATCGTGATGGCCTGACGGTCTGACGGCCGGGCGCTTCGCGCCGGGCCGAGTCGGGTCGAATCGAGTCGAAGAAGCGCCGGCGTCGTGCCGGCGCTTCACGTTGCGTTGCGATCAACTGCGTCGACTCACGCCTCGTTCGGCGGTACGAGAAGGTCGATACCGGCCGCCTCGATGGCACGCCTGTTCGGCAATCGCGTGCATCGTCGTGGCCGCATCGCCGCGCATCGCATGCAAGCGCGCAGCGTGTCGCGACAGCATGTCCCCCGCATGCACGCCGGCATTCGCAGTCCGCTTCGGCGCGATTGCGCGGCGGACATACGCGGCCTGCTTATCCGCCTGCACGAAGCGCTTGTTCCAGCTGCTCGCGATGATCCGGATGGGCAACCGCGATCATTCTCGGAATGCGCTGCGCGAGCGACAGCCCGCGCAGATCGGCGATCCCGTACTCGGTGACGATCACGCATGCATCGCTTCGCGGTATCGTGACGGGCCCCGTCACGCGCGGCACGATGCGGCTGTGCCGGCCGGCAGTCGACGGCAACGCCACGACAGGCACACCGCCCCGGCTGGCCTGCGCCGCACGCAGGAAGTCCGCCACGCCGCCCACCGCGCCGACATACGTGCCGCCGATCGCCTCGGCGTTGATCTGCCCCGTCAGGTCGACCTCCACCGCCGAATTGATCGCGACGAAGCGGTCGATCCGGCGCAGCACGTGCGGATTGTGCGTGTACTCGGTGCCGCGCAGCTCGAGCGCGGGGTTGCGGTGCGCAAAGCGGCGCACGCGCTCGGAGCCGATGATCACGCCACCGACGGTGATCCCCGCATCGATCGTCTTGCGTGCATTCGTCACGACACCGGCTTCGCACAACGCCGCGACGCCGTCCCCGATGCTGCCGGTATGCACGCCGAGATCGCGCTTGTCGTGCAAGGCCGCCATCACCGCGTCAGGAATCGAACCGATGCCCGTCTGCAACGTCGCGCCATCTTCGACGAGCGACGCGACGTGCCGTCCGATCGCCCGCTCGACCGGCCCCGGCGCAGTGGCCGCGGCCTCGGGAAACGATGCGTCCGATTCAACCAGCAGGTCGATGTCGGCCGCGCCGAGCGTCGGGCTGCCGTAGGTCCATGGCACGTCGGGATGCACTTCGGCGACGATCGCGCGCGCATGCTTCACCGCTTCGACCAGGTATTCGCGTGCCAGCCCGAGGCTGTAGCGGCCCTGTTCGTCCGGCGGCGACACCTGCAGCATCACGACGTCGATCCGCAGCCGGCCGTCGCGGATCAGCTCCGGCAGTTGCGAATAGTGCGCCGGAAGAATGTCGAGCACCCCGGCACGGGCGAGCGCACGATTCGATCCGCTGCCGCAGTAGGCGAGGAAGTCGAACGCATCGGCGTGCTCGGGCGCGAGCACGTCGGAGAGACCGATCCCGAGGAAGATGCGGATCCGCTTCAGGCGCTCGCGCTGCGCAACGAGTGCGCGCATCAGCGTCACGGGTTCGGCGTGCGACTGGCCCCACATCACCGTATCGCCGGGACGAATGATCGCGGCAAGATCCACGCTGCCGCCGGACGCGACGGCAGCGCTCGCGCGGCCCGGAATCTCCTGTGCGATGTCGTTCATGCAGATCGAGCCGGCGACACCGGCGTAGTCACGGGAAACTCGGGCGCGCGCTTCTCGCGGAACGATTTCACGCCTTCGCGCACTTCGGCCCCGCCGAAACCGAACATCTCCAGTGCGAGCGACGCGTCGAACGTCGGCCCGGCCTGGCGCAGCCAGTTGTTGAGCGCGTACTTGGTCCAGCGTGTCGCCGACGGCGCGCCGTTCGCGAGCCGCACGGCGATCGACAGTGCGGTTTCCTGCACGTCCGCGTCATCCACCGCGACGGAGACGAGGCCGATCTGTTCGGCCTTCTCGCCGTTCACGGGCTCGCACAGCATCAGGTGATACTTCGCCTTCGCCATCCCGCACAGCAGCGGCCAGATGATCGCCGCATGATCGCCGGCGGCGACGCCGAGCCGCGTGTGGCCATCGACCAGGCGCGCGCTCCGGCCGGCCACCGAAATGTCCGCGAGCAGCGCCGCCACTAGGCCAGCGCCGACGGCTGAGCCGTGGATCGCCGACACGATCGGCTTCGAGCAATTGATGATGTTGTAGACGAGATCCTTCGATTCGCGCCACACGCGCACGCGTGCATCGAACGAGTCGATCATTTCCTCGACCATGTCGAAGTCGCCGCCGGCGGAAAACGCCTTGCCCGCGCCACACAGGATCACGGCGGAGACGCTCGGATCCTCGTCGACTTCCCGCCATACGCGCGCGAGTTCGTCATGGCCGCGCGCATCGAGCGCATTGAGCCGATCCGGCCGGTTGAGCGTGATGCGCAAGACGCCTTTCGCGGGGCGGTCGAACGCCAGGCTTGAATACGACGCGTAGTCGGACGCGTGCTGACTGCTTTCGGACATGATGCTTCCCTTTCCATGTTGGGCTCGCCGGGCGGCGTGGCGATCGTTCCGGACGCCTCGGTTGGCCAGCGTCCGGGGACCTCCTTGAACGCAGCCGACGGCATCGCGAAACCCGATCGGTGTCGATGTCCATCGTGTGCGCCGCCGCTGAACGCGTCAATCCACGCGCGGGCGTTGTTCCGTACGTCGGAACGGCTGCGTGCCACGTGCGCGTCGACGCATCGCGATCCGGCACGCGCGACGCGTTCCACTGGCTTCTCGCACGTTCCGAAGTACGGAATCGTCGGGCAAGCAGTCTTGACGCCACGTCCGTCGAACCGACACTGTGGGTTCTCCCCGAGTGCCCCGGTTTTTTTCGCGTGGCTGGCGGTGAGTGGTCGAATGGAAAGGAGACGCAGAATGAAGGTATCGCTCGCGACCGAACGTCTCGCAGACGCGAACGTCAAGGCCGGCGTGGCCGATTGCAGGACGGACACCGCGCAGAAGCGGCGCACGGAAAACTGCGCACCGAACATGCGGGTCGCACGCGAGGCCGCGCGCGACAGCGCCAACGCGGAAGACGCGGCGCTGTGGCGATGGTTTGCCGAGTTGCTGGACGATCGTCGGATCCGCTGGTGCCACAGCGGTCGCGGCTGGTTGATCAGTGTCGATCACCGTCATGTCGCAACCGGCGCGCAGTTCGATCAGGCGATGCGCATCGCGAAGGCCAACGTCGAAGCCGACGACATCGAACACGCAGGCGCTACCCGAAAGCGCAAGCGTATCCAGTAATCGGTTGCGATCTGCCTGCCGGACGCAACACGAATCAGCATTGCTTCACGCGCGACAGGCCCATGAACAACAATGAAAGGGCCGACCGCGAATGCGCCGATGCGCATGTCTCAGCCAGCCGCCGTGCTGCGCACTTCTCCCATCGCCCTGCCCTGATGCGGCTTTACCCTTAAGGGTCTCCACGCTGATTGCCGGGCCCGCGACGCCGTCGTTTTCAATGCACGGAATCTCTCGGCCCAAGCGGTTGACCGGTGACATTCGCCCCGAATCTAATCGATCAACGCTGCGATGACATGCGGTTCCGGATTCGGTTGAATTGACCAGGACGAGCGTTTCACCTGGTCTTCGATCCGATTCCATTGATATGCTGTACTGATCAAATGTCAGATGAAAAATCGCGGCGCCATACAACATGAATTCAGAAGAAACTTTGGAGACGTTCAATGAGAAAGACGATTGCGCTTTGCGCAGCAGCCGGGTTCGTCAGTGGGACAGCGCATGCGCAAAGCACCGTGCAGCTCTACGGCATTCTTGACGAAGGGATCAACTACGTCAGCAACGCATCGGGCAACCACCAGTACGCGATGGCGAGCGGTGTGCTGAACGGCAGCCGCTGGGGGCTGCGCATCAAGGAAGACCTCGGCGCGGGCTATGGTGTGGTCGCCGTGATGGAAAACGGCTTCGACGTCAATACCGGCAAACTCGGCCAGGGTGGGCTCGGGTTCGGGCGGCAAGTCTATGTCGGCCTGTCCAGCCCTTACGGCACGATGACGCTCGGGCGCCAGTACGATTCCGTCGTCGATTCCCTCGGCCTGTTCGAGGCGGGCGATCAATGGGGCGGCTACCTCGCTGCCCATCCGTCCGACAACGACAACTTCAACAACACCAACCGCGTCAACAACGCGATCAAGTACACCAGCCCGGTCTTTCACGGCTTGACCGCGACCGCCCTCTACTCGCTGGGCGGCGTGCCGGGGCGCACCGGCCGCAACCAGATCTGGTCGGCCGGCGCCAGCTACACGAACGGTCCGCTCGCGCTGGCCGCCGGCTACCTCAATGTCCGGAATCCGAATACGTCGTTCTACGGTTCGGGCGGCACCGTCGCCGCGACCGTCAATGACGTGCCCGGCTCGAACTTCGGTGCATCGCCGGTGATTTCGGGCTATGCATCGGCGCATACGCTGCAGGTCATCGGCACGGGCGCCGCGTACACGATCGGTGCGTTCACCGTGGGCGCGACCTATTCGAACACGCAGTTCCGCGGCCTCGGCGACACCACGACGGGCCCGGTACCGGCAGGCGGCATCGCCGGCACGGCGAAATTCAACAACGCCGAGCTGAACGTGAAGTATCAGATCACGCCGGCCTTCCTCGTCGGCGCCGCGTATGTCTACACGAAGAACAGCGGTGCCGATGGCCAGAACGGCGCGCACTACAACCAGGCATCGTTCGGTGCCGACTACTTCCTGTCGAAGCGGACCGACGTGTATTTCGTCGGCACGTATCAGCGCGCCAGCGGGACGGATTCGACCGGCCGTATCGCAGTTGCATCGATCAACCAGTTGACGCCGTCGACGTCCAATCACCAGACGGCGCTGCGCGTCGCCATTCGACACCGGTTCTGATACGCCGCGATCGCGTCGATCGGGATCCGGAAGCGCCGCAAGGCGCTGCGCACCCGCCGGAGCAACATGATCCGGTGGGTGCATGGAGGCTTGCGGCGCGATGCGTTTGGAGCGAGTCGGACGGATCGGTACTCCCTGCACGGCACTGGAGGCCGGCCCTCGCCGACTTCAGTGCAACTGGCTGCAGAGATCCAGATACCAGAGCAGCAGTTCTCGGTGGCTGCCAATCGCCAGCCGTTCATATAGACGTTTCCGATACGTGACGACGGTCTCGGTGCCGATGCCGAGATCCGCGGCAATGCCCGAAGTCGGCAAACCGTACAGATAGCGCGCGCAGACCTCGGACTCCCGAGCGGTCAAGCGCTCGCCCGCCAGCGCGATCTGCCGTTCGATCCCGGCCAGGTCGGTCAACAGGTCCGGCAAACGGCGTGCGCGCATCGCCAGGTCGCAATGTCTGGCGACGATCGACAGCATCGTCGCCGCGCGTTCGGCCAGCGCATCGACATGACGCGTCTCGAACGGGCCGTATTGCTCCGACCGTGTCACGCTGAGCACCAGCGGATTGCCGTCGACTCGGCTGCACATCAGCACCCGGTCGCGAATGTTGAGTTGTCCATACAGCGTCTGGCGCAGGCGCGGCGGCGCCGACAGCTTGAAGTCGGTCTTGAGAAACCGACTCGCACCGCCCTCGCCCGCCGCGAGTTCGTTGATCTCGTCGTCGAACTGCCACCACTTGCCGCCGAGGTACGTATTGCGCACGTACTCGACGCGATTGGAACCGTCGCACCCGATCGACACGAACTCGACCGGACGCGAATCGACCAGACGAAAAATGAACGCGAGCTCGGCGCCGCACAGCGCCCGCAAGGAGGCGCCGAAGCACTCGCCAAACGTCGCGCTCCCGATCGTGCCGATCAGGTTGTCCAGCGGGTTATTCGCTCCGATTGCAGCACCGGACAAGGTCGCCTCCATCTACCCGACAAGGTTGATCCACCGAGGTTGCGATCCGTCCGGACGATACGCCGGAGCCGGACGCGCAACCGATCAAATGTTAGGTAGACGGGCGAACCTTTCATAGCTGGTGTTTTCCTGTAGAACAGGTGCCGTGCGAACCCGGTCAGCGCGCCGCGCGCAAGCGTCTTGTTCCGGCCTCGTCGATCCGCAACCCCTCCGGGTCGCGCCGTGGATCGCCCACCACGATCACGCCATAGTCGCGCGCCGCCCCTGCGATGCTGACATACTCGTCGCGCACGTCGGCCAGCACCCTCGCCGGATCGCGGCTGAACGCATCGCCCCAGCCGCCGCCGCCATTCGTGATGTAACGCGATATCGCACCCGGTGCGGTCTGCCAGACCGGCCGGCTCGCGTAGTAGTGGTAGCGCCCCTCGCCCGGATCAAGCACCTTGCTTTGCGGGTTCAGCACGCCCGCGACCGGCGTGCTGGCCGCATAGACCTCCGGGCCGGTGCCGAGCAGCGCATCCGGACGGCCGTCCGCACCCGCCGCGGGCGGAAAGAACCAGACGCCGCCGCATGGCCCCGCGTCGCCGCCGTTCGCCCCGACGCCGCTCGGCTCGCGCGTGCGAAACGGCGAACTGTGGTGACTGGCGGCCGTCAGCCACAGCGTGTCCTTCAGATGCGCGGCGCCGCCGCGGTGCGTGCCCGCGCCGCCGCCGTCGATCGCATGCTCCTTGCGCAGCAGCACCACCGGCGAATCGGCCTCGATGGACTCGGTCGCCGGGTCGAGGTTGTTGAGCGTCAGCAGCACGGTGTAGCTATCGCCGTCGGCTTCCTTCGTCGCGCCCCACGGGCCGTGTTCGCCGCCGCACTGGCAGACGTTGGCCCACGGCGTGCCGGCCCCGGTCACGCCATACGCGTTGTGCGTGCTGGTCGACCCGTAGTCGCCCGCCACCGCGTTCTCACCGAGCACCGGGTTGAGTGCCTTGAGGATCGCCGCGACCAGTGCGCCGCTGCTTTCCCAGAACATCATGATGGCGCCGTCGGGCGGCAGCGAGGTCAGGAGCGTGCCGGCCGGCGCAGCCAGGTCGATGTCGCGCCAGGTGCCGGAGGTGAACGGCGCGTCGGGATCCAGCAGCAGGGTCAGCGCCACGCCGAGCGCGGTCTTTGCATCGAGGATGCCGCAGTTGATCGACGAGCGCGCCTGCGCCGACGTGCCCGACAGGTCCGCTTCGATCCGGTGGCCGCGCTTGCGCAGCGTAATGTTGACGCGATAGTCGACGGTGTCGTCGACGCCGTCCGCATCGATCAGCGCATCGCCGTGGTAGTCGCCGTCCGGAATCCGTTCGATCGCGCCGCGCATGCGTTCGGCCGACACGTCGCACGCGTAGGCCAGGCTGCCGAAATAGGCATCGAGGCCGTAGCGCTCGATGTTTTCGCGCACCAGACGCTCGCCGAGCTCGAGCTGATGGGCGATGCTGTAGAAGTCCGGCAGCAGCAGGCCGCCGAAACGCGAGTTGTCGAAGATCAGGCTGAACGTCGAGCGCACCGGCTTGCCCTTCGACCACAGCAGCATCGGCGGGATCACCAGCCCGTTCTCGTAGACGTTGCGCTTGGTCGCCGAGAAGCCGCCCGGCACGACGCCGCCGATGTCGAGCTGGTGCGCGCGCATGTTGACGAACGACACGAGCCGGCCGTCGACGAATACCGGGCGGATGAAGCAGACGTCGTTGACGTGCGTGCCGACGCGGTACGGATCGTTGCAGATCAGGATATCGCCGGGCTCGAGGTTCTCCGGCCCGTATTCCTGCACCGCGTTGCGCACGGCGTCGCCCATCGTGCCCAGGAACACGATCAGGCTGTTGCTGACGACGGGCATCGGATAGTCCATCTCCGGCGGCCCGCTGATGGTGCACGCGAAGTCATACCAGTCGCGGATGATCGGCGAAAACGCTTCGCGCATGAAACCGGTCGACATGTGTTCGACCGCGTAGCGCAGCCGGTTGATCAGCACGGACGCCGTGAAGCGTTCGCACGCGTAACGCTCGAAGAACTGCGCGTCGGACAGCGCGCGGATGCGCTCGGCCGTGTCGGAACCGCGCGGCGCGGCGGCGATATCGGTCATGAGATTCATGGTGCGGTCATTCCTCGTTGCGGATCAGCATTTCGCCAAAGCGGCCCACCGTCGCGGTCTGGCGCGCGCCGACGTGCGTGGTCGACAGCCCTTCGTTGACGACGGCCGGCCCGTGAATCACGTCGCCTCGCCGCAGCGCGTCGCGCCGGTAGACGGCCGCCTCCTGGCGCCCCTCCCCGCTCGCGTCGGACAGGTCACCGAGGTAGCGCAGCGTCACGTGCGCGACCGGCAGCAGCGGCTCGTCGCCGCGCGCCGGCAGTTCCGGGTACGCGACTTTGGGCGTCTCCAGCACCGCGCGCACGCGGAACGTCACGCCCTGCACCGGGAACGCGTCGAAGCGGTTGCCCGAGCGCTTTTCGTAGCTCCGATGGAACGCGGCGATCATCGTATCGATCGCGGCGGCATCGATCGTGCCGTCCGGTGCAGGCACGAACGGCGTCTCCCAGCTCTGGCCGGCAAGCCGTGCGTCGAAGCTGCGCTCGAACGCGACCTTCGCATCGGCGTCGAGCCCTTCGCGCAGTTGCGCTTCCATGCTCGCGTAGAGCGCGTTGATGCGCGGCGCGAGATCCGCCGACAGCATCGCGTAGAGGCTGCGGCTCGCGCTGAACACCTGGTCGGCCGACAGCAGACCGAGCGCCGAGAACAGGCCGGGATTCGGCGGCACGATCACCTGCTTGCACTTGAGCGTGTCGAGCACGCCCGGCAGCAGCATCGGCCCCGCCGCACCGTATGCCATCAGGCTGTAGTCCCGCGGATCGATGCCGTTCTTGATCGCCACGTTGAGCAGCCCTTCGGCGATGTTGTGAATCGCGATCTCGTACGCATAGCGCACGCGCTGGGCCAGCGTGAAATTCGAGTCGAGCGCGTCGAATGCCTGCCGCGACAGCGTGCGGTCGAGCCGGATCGCGCCGTTCGCGAACCCGTGCTCGTCGATCACGCCGATCATCAGGAAAGTATCGGTAGTGGTCGGCTGCGTGCCGCCTCGGCCGTAGCAGGCCGGCCCCGGCGTCGAGCCCGCGCTGGCCGGCCCGACCTGGATTTCGCCGGCCGGCCCGATCGCGACGATGCTGCCGCCGCCCGCACCGATCGCCGTCACGTCGATCGCGAGCGAGTTCACGACCATGTCGTGCTCGAGTTCGAATGACGTGTTGACGAACGGTGCGCCGCCCGTGACCACGCTGATGTCGAGCGAAGTGCCGCCGACGTCGGCACACAGCAGGTTCGGCTCGCCGATCATCGCGCCGAAATGCGCACTGCCGATCGCACCGGCGGACGGGCCGGAGAACACGATGCGATATGGCTGCTCCATCGCGCGCCGGACCGGCACGAGCGTCGCCGCACAATCGGCGAAGTTGAGTTCGCCGGTGAAGCCGGCCGCCTTCAGCCCGCTCTCGAGCCGCCCGGCGTAGTCGGCGTAAATGATCTTCATGAAGGTGTCGATCACCGTCGTCGACGCACGCGGATACTCGCGCGCTAGCGGCGACACCTCGCTCGATATCGAACACGCGACATCGCCCAGCACTTCATGCACAAGCGCCTTGAGACGCAACTCATGAGCGGGATTCAGATACGAATTGAGCAGACAGATCGACACGCCGGTGACACCGCAGCGTTTGAGGACCTCGAGTTCCTCGCGCGCCTGTGCTTCGTCGAGCGGGAACAGCACGGTGCCGTCGGCGAGCATCCGCTCGCGGATGCCGCGGCGCAGATAGCGCGGCACCAGCGGCCGTGTGGCGTCGCCGAAACTGCGACGCCAGCGCGGGTCAAGAATCGCCGATGCGGGGCGCCAGACACGCCCCATGTCGAGAATGTCGCGATGGCCTTCCGTGGTCAGGAATCCGATCTTTGGCAACCGGCGCGTGATCACGGCATTCAGCCCGTGCGTGCTCGCATGGTTGAACGCTTTCGCATCGGCGACGTTCAATGCCCGCGCACCGGCCAGAATGGGTTTCGTGACGTCATCATAGTCCGTCGAAATCTTCGCGGTCTCGATGCGTCCGTCGCGCAGCGAAACCACGTCGGTAAAGGTACCGCCTACGTCGATAGCGATCATCTCGTGGTTCTCTCTTACAGGGTGTCCGACAACAGGCGCAGTGCCGGGCCGAGCCGGGACGCGGGCGCGCGCGAAACGGAATGCAGGCAGGCCTGGCACTTGACGACGTCGAACCAGCCGCCTTCCGAATGCACGGGATAGCGCGCCAGCGCCTTCGATGAGCACGCGGGGCAGATGCCGTCCACCGCTTCGCGTTCCAGGATCAGCGCCTGGCTCGTCACGCTTGTTGATGTCATGGGGTCCTCGTCGGGTGAGCAACGGGACCGATGATAGGAACGCGGCCTGCCGGCCACCATCACCTTCCGGGGGGACAAGCGATGCGCGCGATCGATTGTCAAGCCACGCTTACATGTGTAGTAGCCGGCCGGCGCTGTTCCTACCATTTGAACCGGATCAACGCGCACGACGTACCGAAGTAAGTGGGCGAAGCCGTCTGCGTCCTCGCACCGTTTTTCCTGCGCACGTTGAAGTCAATCCGTGCCCCCATACGATTGGAGCCACACATGAGCACGAGCAACATCAAGAGCGTGAACTACCCGAACCTGGGCTGGGACACGGCAGCCGACCTCTACTTGCCGCCGGGCTTCGACGCGGGCAAGCAATACCCGGCCATCGTCAGCACGCACCCGATCGGAAGCTGCAAGGGCCTGGCTGACGGACGAAGATGAAGTGGACTATGAACTCACGGCCCGGAGCGAACCGTTCAAGGGCACCGTGGTGTCCCGCAAGAGCGTGGCCGACCTGATTCTCAAGGTCATCGCATCGCCCGGCCTGCATGTCGGCGAGAGCCTGGGGATGAACAAGCCGGACTTCGACGGCGACAAGCCTTACTTCATGTAAGGGCATCCGACGATGAAACTGCGAGACCTGACCGGCAAGGTCGTGGTTCGCGGCTTCTGCAACGGCTTGCGGCAGGAACTGACCGGCGACGGCATCCGCGTGTCGCTGCCCCATTCGGACGCCGTGCGTATCGAATGGGGACTCAACGTCCCGGCCGTAACGAGGTCCCGGCGCTCAGTACGACTTGACCGCCACCGTGGCCGGCGACTCGCTCAACGGGACAAAATGGCGCGTCGCGCCGTCGAGGGCGTCGATGCGCCCCATCTCGATGTCGTAGACCCAACCGTGCAGATTCATTCGTCCTTGCTCGAGCGCGAGGGCGACCGACGGATGCGTGCGCAGGTTGGCGAGCTGCGCGATCACGTTCTCGCGCACCAGGCCGTCGAGCTTGGCCCGCGGGGAGTCGAACTGATGCGCGGCATTGATGGCTTTCGCGGCATCGGAATGGCGCAACCAGTTCGCAACGGCCGGCATATGGTCCAGGCACGTGCACCGCGAGATCGCGCCCATCGCGCCGCAATCCGAGTGTCCGCAAATGACGATGTCCCGCACGCCGAGCACGGCGACCGCATATTCGACCGTGGCGGACACGCCCCCCGGTTCCGGTCCGTACGACGGAACGATATTGCCCGCGTTGCGAATCACGAACAGTTCGCCCGGCTCACGCTGCGTCAGCAGTTCCGGCACCACGCGGCTGTCCGAGCACGTCACGAACAGCGCCTTGGGATTTTGGGTGGTCGCGAGCTGCTTGAACAGCTCGACACGTTGCGGATAGACCTCGCGCTGAAAGCGCAGGAAACCGTCGATGATGTCGCGCACGGGATTCTCCTGATACGAATTCGCGGCGGGCGGCAACGCGATCGTACGCTGCCGTCCGCCAAGGCGGGCGCCATTATCGCAGATCGCGGCGTCGCGATCAGGTTGGCGCGGACGTCGGCCAGCCGGACCACCTCATCGCGCCCTCTTGCACGCACCGCCCATCCGACCCCGTCTGCTCGCGACCGAAAACACGGCGCGAGACGGGGACGTCCATAGTATCGACGCACCAGCCCAAGTTGGCGGCGGCACCCTTGATTAGATGCCCGGTTTCGGTATATTTGCGAAACACACGAGGGGATGGCGTGCTCGCACAGGAATCGCGCCGTCAAAACGACCAAAAAACATATAACCGAGAAGAACGATCATGTCCGGCACATACGACCCTACGCTTGTCGTCATTTCCTGCTTGCTTTCGATCCTCGCATCATTCACGGCACTCAATGTCTCCGATCGACTGAATCTCATCGGGAATCGTTCGATCTGGCCTTGGATCGCGTTAGGTGGTTGCATCATGGGGCTCGGTATTTGGTCGATGCATTTCGTCGCCATGCTGGCATTTCACCTGCCTGTCGCCGTTGAATACGATATTCCTGCGACAGTCGCGTCCTTGTTCATTGCGATTGCTGCATCGGCGGTCGGCTTTGTACCGCTTTCCCGCTTCAATCTGCACTGGCCGCTGCTCATTGTCAGCGCAATCGTCATGGGACTGGGCGTCGCCGGCATGCACTATCTCGGCATGCAGGCAATGAGCATCTGCTCCGGGATTCGATACCAGCCGTGGTTGGTCGTGCTGTCCGTCATCATCGCGATCCTGGCAAGTGGCGCCGCCTTGTTGCTTGCCTTCGATCTGCGCCGGCCGAGCACATTCGGCAGAACACGCCAGATCGGTTCGGCAATCGTCATGGGCGTTGCGGTGTGCGGGATGCATTATTGCGGCATGGCAGCGGCAAGTTTCGAGAAAGGCAGCTACGCGACAGCGACCTTCTACAATCTCCCCGCACCGTGGTTGGCCGGTATCGTCGTGACGTTCAGCCTGGTGATTTTCGCGATCGCCACGGCGATCATGCTTCTGGATGCCAGAACCAATACCCAGGCGCGAGTGCGAGTTCAGGCGACCTTGAGCAGCCATCTCGATCGACGGAATCCCACTCGCTGACAGCGCATGATCGATTTCATCCGAAATCGTGAAGCGTTGTGTTCAAGCTGCATCCGGCGGGCGACGGCAGCGGCTCCCGAGTCGGCAGCCGGTGTCTGCGGGCGCGCATGACGCGACAGTCGGCGCCCGACGCGATGCTGCATGTGATCGACGGCCCACGGTTCGGGTCGGGCGAAGCGAAGTAATCGTGCGTTGTCGGACCGCCCGCGATCGGCACGCGGGATGGGGCCAGCCGGTCGCCGCCGAAATCGACCGGCGGCGGCAGCACACTGCGCTCAAGCGGCCGTCGGCTCGTCGCGATGCACCGGGAACCAGCCCTTCATCGCATCGATAACCCCCCACAGCTTGTCTGGAATGACCAGTTGCGGCACGTCAACCGGATGCAGCTGCGTGCGAATCGCAGCAGCCTCCCCGCGCATCGCCTGCTCGACCCACGCGGGATTCATCACGAGCCCCTTCCCGACCGCCACCACCGACAGGCCGAGCGCGAGCGCAGCCTCCGCCTGCGCGGGCGTCCGGATCTGGCCGGCCGCAATCACCGGCACGCGCTGCTGCACGGCCGCCACCACACGCTCGATCGTGCGGCGCTCGTCGGTCGCGTCGAGTGGCTTCGCGTCGAGCAGATCGGTCAGCGACACGTGGATGTAGTCGATGCCCGCGACGATCAGCCGGTCGATCAGCGTCAGCGCATCGTCGACGCGCAGCCCGCCCGCATCGGGCTCCTCCGGCGAGATCCGGTAGCCGAGCAGGAACGGACGATCCGCATGCTGTGCGATCACGCGCCGGATTTCGGCGACCAGCGCAAGCGGAAAGCGCATCCGGTTCTCGAGCGAGCCGCCCCATGCATCGGCGCGCCGATTGAACAGCGGCGAGAAGAAATTCTGGATCAGGAAACCGTGCGCGCCGTGCAGCTCGATACCGTCGAAGCCCGCTTCGATCGCGCGTCGCGTGGTTTCGCCAAACGCGCGAATCATCTCGCCGATCTCGTCGTGCGTCAGCGCGCGGCTTTCGAGCTCGCCGTTGTTGAACGGCCCCGGCGGCGCCTTCATCGCGCTTGCGCTGACGAGCTCGCCGCCCGGCACGAGCGCCGGCACGGCCTTGTTCCCGGCGTGGAAGATCTGCAGGATCGCCGGCGCCCCGCCGCTCTTCGCGGCCTGCGCCAGCGCGCGCAGGCTCGGCGTGTAGCGATCGTCGTGCGCGGCGAATTCGTCGGTGAAACCGATACCGTTTTCCGTCACGTGCGTGCAGCCGGTCAGCACCGCGCCGACGCCGTTCACGCGACGACGGTAATACGCGAGCTCCTGGTCGGACACCGTGCCGTCCGGATTGGACGACCATGTGGTCATCGGCGCCATCAGCACGCGGTTGCGCAGCGTGATGCCGTTCGGGAACGTGAACGGCTGAAACAACGAAGCAAATTGCTGGGTCATGGGGATTCCTCGGGGCCGTCGCAACGCGACGCATCGCGTTCGCGGGACGGCACGGATATGAAAGGCGCAGCGAGAGGCCGCCATTGCATCGCGGTCGCTTCCGGCAGGCGGCGGGTTGCCGCCACGCACCGGTTCTTTCGCGAACCCTCGTATCGTAGGTCCCGATTTGCATTACTCAAGCGCACAAAACTGACAACAGTTGTATGCGCGACTTAACAATCAACGCGTCATGCAGCGCTGCACCGCTTTCGCGTATCGCATCGTTCTGTAAAGTCTGGCTTAACACTGAAGTCTCCTTTAGACGATATATCCGGATCAATTTCCTGCCTATGATGGCTTCATACCGCTTCACTTCCGCCACCCACCACCGGAGTCATCGATCATGCAAACAGTCAGCTTCAAGAACCTGAACGGCCAGGGCATCACGATTGCCGCCGTCATCCACTTCCCGGAAGGTTTCGATCAAGGCAAGCACTACCCGGCCGTGGTCGTCGCTCACCCGGGCGGCGGCGTGAAGGAGCAGGCTGCCGGCCTGTACGCGAAGAAGCTGGCCGAGCACGGCCTCGTCGCGATCGCGTTCGACGCGTCGTACCAGGGCGAAAGCACCGGCGAGCCGCGCCAACTCGAGAACCCTTACGTCCGTACCGAAGACGTCAGTGCCGTGATCGACTACCTGACCACGCTGCCGTATGTCGACGCCGAGCGGATCGGCGCGATGGGCATCTGCGCAGGTGGCGGCTATGCGGCGAACGCGGCCATCAACGACCGGCGCATCAAGGCGCTCGGCACCGTCAGCGCCGTGAACATCGGCTCGATGTTCCGCAACGGCTGGGAAAACACCGTCAAGGATGCCGAAGCAATTCCATACGTCGCGGCCGGTTCGCAGGCACGCACCGGCGATGCGTCCGGCGCGCAGCTCGCCACGCTGCCGCTCGCGCCGATGCGCAAGGAAGACGCGCCGAACAAGGAACTGGAAGAAGCATGGGAGTACTACCATACGCCGCGCTGCGCGCATCCGAACGCACCCGGTTTCATGACCGCCCGCAGCCTCAACCAGATCATCACGTACGACGCGTACCACAAGGCTGAAGCGTTCCTCACGCAGCCGCTGCAGATCGTGGCCGGCAGCGTCGCGGGCAGCAAGTGGATGAGCGACGACCTGCTCGCCCGCGCGGCCAGCGCCGACAAGCACCTGCACGTGGTCGAAGGCGCGAACCACATGTCGCTGTACGACGTGCCGCAGTACGTCGACGAAGCCGTGTCCGTGCTCGCGCCATTCTTCAACGGCAAGCTGTAACGCGCGCCTCCGCACGGCACCGCGCCACGGCGGCCGGATCGTGCATCGTGAACGACGGCCGGCTTGCCTCCCCCGGGCAAGCCGGCCGTATGCGTTGGGGCATTGATGCCGTCATGCTTGCGGATCGGCGTCACGACAGATGCCACGCAGGAATGCGCCCGCTACCGCAATGCGCTCGCCCTCCTTCAGCCCGCAAGCGGCCCCCTGCACGCGGCCGCCTCCCGCCCCCGGCTCACGCCGCCCGCCGCCTCCCCTCCGCACAGCATCTCCGTATAAACCCCAATGACGGTCTCGCGATTTGAGCGCCAAACTAACTACCAGTTGTTAGGTTGATGCCTAACGATGAATCAGGCGACTCCATCAACAGGCCAAGACCATCATGACGACGCAGATGAAACCCATCCGTTCCTTCCTCTTCGTTCCAGGCAACAAGCCGACCTGGATCGAGAAGTCCATCCAATCGAAAGCCGATGCGCTGATCCTCGATCTCGAGGACAGCGTGCCGCCCGCACAGAAAGTCGAGGCGCGTGAAATCGTCCGGTCAAAGCTCGCGTGGCTGGCCGAGCAGAAGCAGCGCATCTGGGTGCGCATCAACCGCAGCGCGCACCTGTACGACTTCGACGACATCCTCGCGATCGTGAACCCGGTCGTCGAAGGCATCGTGATTTCGAAGCCCTGCGGCCCGGAAGACATCCACACGGTGTCGTCGATGCTGGCCGAAGCCGAATACCGCGCGGGCGTCCCGGTCGGCCATACGAAGGTGATCCCGCTGCTGGAAACCGCGCGTTCGCTGGAGCTCGCGTACGACATCGCGCAGCACGAGCGCGTACCGGCCATCGTCGGCGCCACCGCGAAAAATGCCGACGTAGCCCGCGCCCTGAAGACCGTGTGGTCGCTCGAAGGCCGCGAGACCCAGTACCTGAAATCGCGCATCGTGATGGCCGCGCGCGCCGCCGGCAAGCTGCCGATCGGCGGCGTATGGCAACAGGTGCATGACCTCGAAGGACTGAAGGTGTCGTCCGCGAACGACCGCCAGCTCGGCATGAGCGGCGAACTGGTGCTGCATCCGTCGAACGTCGAGATCGTCAACCGCACCTACAGCCCGACCGAAGAGGACGTGGCGTTCTACCAAGGCATGATCGACGCGCTGGACCAGGCCCAGGCCGAAGGGCGCGCATCGTGCATCTACGACGGCGAGCACATCGACATCGCCCACGCGAAAACGGCACGCGAAATCATCGAACTCGCCGAGTCGTTCAATCGCTGATCGCTTCCCGGACACCCAAGGAGACAGAAAAAATGGCAGGCCTTTACTTTGAAGAATTCAAGCCCGGCATGGTGATCGAGCATGCGATCCGCCGCACCGTGACCGAAACCGACAACGTGCTGTTCTCGGCGATGACCTACAACTGCGCGCCGCTGCACATCGATGCCGAATACAGCAAGAACACGATGTACGGCCAGCGCCTCGTGAACAGCATGTTCCTGCTCGCGCTGGTGGCGGGCATCACGGTGTACGAAACCACGCTCGGCACGACGCTCGGCAATCTCGGCTTCGGCGAAATCGCGTTCCCCAAGCCCACTTTTCACGGCGACACGATTCGCGTCGAAACCGAAATCGTCGACACGCGGCTGTCGAAGAGCCGCACCGATTCGGGCATCGTCACGTTCAAGCACGTCGCGAAGAACCAGCGCGACGAGATCGTGTGCACGGCCGTGCGGACGGGCCTGATGATGCTGCGTCCGGCCGGTAACGCGTAACGGCGTCCTGCAGGAGACTCGATCATGAACTACCAGCTCACAGCCGACCAGCAGGCAATCGTCGACGCCGCACAAAAGATCTGTGCGGACTTTCCGCTCGAATACTGGCGCAACAAGGACAAGAATCATCAGTTCCCGCATGAATTCTTCGACGCGGTCGCGAGCGGCGGCTGGCTCGGCATCTGCATGCCCGAAGACGTCGGCGGCGCGAATCTCGGCGTGACGGAGGCCGCGCTCTTCATGCGCACGGTCGCCGAATGCGGCGGCCAGGCCGCGGCGTCCACCATCCACATGAACATCTTCGGCCTGCAGCCGGTCGTGCATTTCGGCTCGGACGCGCAGAAGAAGGCGTGGCTGCCGCCGTTCACGCGTGGCGAGCACAAGGCGTGCTTCGCGGTGACCGAGCCGGACACCGGCCTCGACACCACGAAGCTGAAGGTCGTCGCGAAGAAGCAGCCCGACGGCAATTACCTGATCTCGGGCAAGAAGGTCTTCATCTCGACCGCGCAAGTGGCCGACCACATGCTGATCCTCGCGCGCACCACGCCGATCGAGCAGGTGAAAAAACACAGCGAAGGGCTGAGCCTGTTCTACACGAAGCTCGATCGCCGATATGTCGACATCCGCGAGATCGACAAGCTCGGCCGCGCGGCGGTCGATACGAACGAGCTCTTCATCGACGACCTACCGGTGTCGAAGGACGAGCTGATCGGCGAGGAAGGCAAGGGCCTGAGCTACATCTTCCACGGGATGAATGCGGAGCGCGTGCTGGTGGCGGTCGAGCAGGTCGGCATCGGTCGCGCGGTGCTCAATCTCGCGACGCAGTACGCGAAGGAGCGCGTCGTGTTCGGCCGCCCGATCGGCCAGAACCAGGGCGTCCAGCATCCGCTGGCGCGCAACTGGGCCGAACTGGAAGCGGCGAACCATATGATCTTTGCGGCCGCCGACCTGTACGACCGCGGGCAGTCGTGCGGCTCCGAGGCGAACGCCGCGAAGCTGCTGGCATCCGAGGCGTGCATGAACGCATGCCAGACCGCGATCCTCACGCACGGCGGCTTCGGCTACGCGAAGGAGTACCACGTCGAGCGGTTCATGCGGGAAGCGTGGATCGGCTACATTGCCCCTGTCACCCCGCAACTCATTCTGTCGAACATCGCTGAACGCAAGCTCGGATTGCCGAAGTCCTACTAAGCGCGGCCATCCGCCGGCGGTTCCCGCATCGGGCATCGCCGGATCGCGGGCGGTGCCGGCCATGCAGGCCCGGCACCGCCCGCACACAAGATTCAGGAGACAAGCATGTCAGCTGCAAGACCTCTGGACGGCATTCGCGTCCTCGATTTGACCGTGGCGTTGGCCGGCCCCTACGGATCGCTGTTGCTGGGTGGAATGGGCGCCGAAGTCATCCGTGTCGAGTCCCCCGGCGGCGGCGATATTGCGCGCAACAATCCCCCGTACGTCGGCAAGGACGGTGTCCACTTCGGCGTGAAGGGCGACGACGAAGTGTCGCTGACCATTCTCAACCGCGCACGCAACAAGAAGAGCATCACGCTCGATCTGAAATCCGAACAGGGCCGCGCGCTGTTCATGGAACTGGTCAAGGAATCCGACGTCGTCATCGAGAACGCGAGCGAAGGCGTCACGGCCCGCCTGGGCGTGGATTACGAAAGCGTGCGCCAGGTCAATCCGAAGATCGTCTATGCGTCGATCAAGGCGTTCGGCGAACCCAGCCCCTACAAGAACCTGAAAGGCATGGACATCATCGTCCAGGCGCTGTCGGGGATCATGGACGTGACCGGCTTCGCCGACGGCCCGCCGACGCGCTCGGGCCTGCCGATCGCCGACCTGATCGCGCCGCTGTATGCGGTCAACGGCATCCTCGCCGCCTTGATTCACCGCGGCCGGACCGGCGTCGGCCAGTGCGTGCAGGTATCGATGCTCGATTGCCTCGCGTCACTGGTGGCCGAGGAGCATTTCGACGTGTTCCTCAAGCACGGTTACGCGAAGCGCTCAGGCAACTTCCAGGATCGGCTGGTGCCGTTCGGCGTGTACGGCACGCGCGACGGTTATGTGGCGATGGTGGCCTTCCAGCCCGACTGGTTCCAGAACCTGATGGAAGCCGTGGGCCGGCCCGAGATGGCCACCGATCCGCGCTACGCGACACGCGGCCCGCGCATGAAGCATGCGACCGAGATCAACGCGATCATCGAGGCATGGACGCGCCGCCACACGACGGAAGAAGTGATCGACGAACTGCAGATCAAGCGCGGCGTGCCGGCCGCCCCGGTACGCTCGCCGCTCGACGTGCTCAAGGATCCGGTGCTGCAGGAGCGCGGCGCCGTGGTGCGGCTCGAGCACCCGGGCCTTGCCGACGTCAACGCCATGGGCATGGGCCTGCCGATCAAGCTGTCGGGGACGCCCGTACAGTTCGACCAGCCCGCGCAGGCACTCGGCGCCGCCAACGACGAGATCTACCGGGAGCTGCTCAAGCTGCCGGAAGAGCGCCTGCAACAACTGCGCGACGCGGGAGTGATCTGATCATGCCCGCAGCACCCTCCCGTTCCGGCCCGTTGGCCGGCATCAAGATCGTCGAGATCGCGGGCATCGGCCCCGGACCGCTGGCCGCGATGTTCCTCGCCGATCTCGGCGCCACCGTGATCCGCGTCGATCGCAAGGAGCCGTCCGGCCTCGGCGCACCGCGTCCGGTGCAATTCGATCTCGGGCTGCGCAACCGCAAGTCGATTCGCGTCGACCTGAAGGATCCGGCCGCCGTCGACATGGTGCTCGACCTGATCGCCAGCGCCGATGCGCTGATCGAAGGGTTTCGCCCCGGCGTGATGGAACGCCTCGGCCTCGGTCCCGAACCGTGCCTCGCGCGCAACCCGCGCCTCGTCTACGGCCGCGTGACCGGCTGGGGGCAGGATGGCCCGCTGTCGCAGGTGGCCGGACACGACCTGAACTACATCTCGATCACCGGCGCACTGCACGCGATGGGCCGCGCCGGGCAGGCGCCGACGCCGCCGCTCAACGTGCTCGGCGACTACGCAGGCGGCTCGCTGTACCTGGCGTTCGGGCTGCTCGCCGGCATTCTCGAAGCGCGTGGCTCCGGCAAAGGCCAGGTGGTCGATGCCGCAATGGTGGACGGTGTCGCGTCGATCATGACGGTGACGATGGGCCTGCATGCGGCCGGCATGCTCGACAAAGCGCGCGGCACCAACCTGCTCGACACCGGCGCACCGTTCTACGAGGTCTACGCGTGCGCCGACGGCAAGTACGTGAGCGTCGGCCCCATCGAAGGCAAGTTCTACCGGCTGCTGCTCGAACACCTCGACCTGCAGGATCACCCGCTGCTGCAGGCGCAGATGGATCGTGCGCAGTGGCCGCAGGCCAAGCAGGTTTTCGCCGAAAAATTCAGGGAGCGCACGCGGGACGAGTGGACGCAACGGCTCGGCCATCTCGACGCGTGCGTGGCGCCCGTACTCGACTTCGACGAAGCGCCGAGCCATCCGCACCTCCACGCACGCGGCACGTTCGTCGATCTCGACGGCGTGACGCACCCGGCGCCCGGCCCGCGTTTTTCGCGCACGCCGGCCGCACGGCCCGAGGCGCCCGCGGCACCGACGACCGACAACGCGATCGCCGCGCTGCAGGGCTGGCTGCCCGACGCACAGATCGACGCCTGTCGCGCGCGAGGCACCTTCATCTGAGACCTGACTGACATGACCACCCCTACTCCCGAGCTCGCAGCGCTGGATCGCCTGACGAGCGGCCGCTCCACCTGTCGCGCGTACCGGCACGACGCGCTGGACGTCGAGCTGATCCGCAGCATCGTCGCCATGGCCAGCCGCTCGGCGTCGTGGTGCAACGTGCAACCGTGGCAACTCGTGATCACCGAAACCGCCGAAAGCACCGGGCGCTTTCGCGAAGCGCTGATGCAGCGGGTCCAGGATCATCCGGAGAACGAATCGGATCTGCCGTTCCCGCCGAGCTACCAGGGCATCTACGGCGAGCGCCGGCGCGGCGCCGGCATTGCGCTCTATGCGTCGCTGGGCATCGGCCCGAAGGACCGCGAGCGCAGCGCCGAGCAGGCATTCCGCAACTTCCGCCTGTTCGATGCGCCGCACGTGGCGATCGTCACCGTGCCGGCGGAACTGGGCCCGTATGCCCTCGTCGATGCTGGCGGCTTCGTGTCGTCGTTCCTGCTCGCGGCCTATGCGCACGGCGTCGCCACCACGCCGCAGGGCGCACTGGCCCGCCATGCGCATTTCGTCCGCGACTATTTCGACATCCCCGATACGCAGCACATGATCTGCGCGATCTCGTTCGGTTACGCGGAAGACGAACACCCGGTCAACCGGTTCCGCACCACCCGCGCCGGTGTGGACGACCTGACGCGTTTCGCGTGAGCGTGGCACGCTGTGCACGATCGAGATCGATGCAAGGAGAGGCGAGCATGGCCGAACGTATTCACGAACTGCTGGATCGCTGGCTGACCGACGCCCCCGAACGGCCGTTCATCCATCTCGCCGACCGCACGCTGAGCTATGCGGACGTCGGCGCGCTGGCCGATGCGCTCGCGCGCGAACTGCGCGACGACGGCGTGCGCGCCGGCGACCGCGTGCTGGTGGTGGCCGAGAACTGCCCCGAGCACGCGGCGCTGCTGATCGCGTGCAGCCGCGTCGGCGCGTGGTCGTGCGGCGTCAATGCGCGCATGGCGCCGGGCGAAGTCGACGCATTCGCCGCGAAGGCCGACGCGCGCGTGCTGTATTTCACATCGGAAGTTTCGCCGGCCGCCGGCGCCCATGCGGCGCGGCACGATGCCCGCCCGTCCTGCGTGGGCGGCCTCGCGCGCAGCGCCGTGCGCGCCGCGGCCGAGGTCGAACCCGAACCGCTGGCGAGCGACGTCGCCGCGATCATCTTCACGTCCGGCACGACGGGTGCGCCCAAGGGCGTGATGATGACGCACCGCGGCGTGCTGCATTTCGCACGCGTCTCCGCGCAATCGCGCGCGTTGGGGCCGGACGACAAGGTCTACGCGTACGCGCCGATGACGCACATCTTCGGGCTGGGCACGGTGCTGCTTGCGTCGCTGCATGCGGGCGCCGCGCTCGAGATGCGCTCGCGGTTCGAGCCGGCGGACCTGTTCGACGCGCTCGCGCACCGGCGCGTGAGCCAGGTGCAGGGCCCGCCGATGCTGTTTGCCCGCCTGCTTCAGCACGGCGAGGAACAACGCATCGCGCACCCCGACGCCCCGCACCTGCGCTACCTGTACGCCGGCGCCGGGCCGCTCGACAGCGCGCTCAAGCAGAAGGTCGAGGCGATGTTCGGCCAGCCCCTGCATCACGGCTACGGACTGTCGGAATACGCGGGCTCGCTGCACGCGACGCGGCTGGGCGAAACGCGCCACGACACCAGCGCGGGCTACGCGTTTCCGGGCGCCGAACTGCGCATCGTCGATCCGGCCAGCGGCCGCACGCTGCCGGCCGGCGAGCGCGGCGAAATCTGGCTGCGCGGCACGGGCCTGATGCCCGGCTATTTCCGCGACGCGGCCGCCACCGCCGACGTGATGCGCGACGGCGGCTGGTACGCGTCGGGCGACCTGGGCGAACTGCACGACGACGGCGCGCTGTTCATCGTCGGACGGCTCAAGGACATGATCATCCGTTCCGGCTTCAACGTGTATCCGGGCGAAGTGGAACAGGCGCTCAACGGGTTCCCCGGGATCCGGAACTCGGCCGTGGTCGGCCAGAAGGAAGCAGACGGCAACGAGGCCGTCGTCGCGTTCGTCGAACTCGATGCCGCGCATCCGCTCGACGAAGCCGCGTTGCGCCGGTATCTGCGCGAACGGCTCGCCGCCTACAAGCACCCGGCGCGCATCATCCCCATCGATGCACTGCCGTTCAACGGCAACGGCAAGCTCATGCGACGGGAATTGCTGGCGCGGCTGTAGCCCGCGAAACAGTGCCGGCGCGGTTTCCCCTTCTCCGAAAAAACCGCAAAATCTGCAAACCCGCCGACCCTACATTGCTCCTCCAGGAGCCCGCAATTGAAAACCCGAACCCTGACCCAATACGCCCGGCGCATGGACCCCGTCCTGCGCTGGCTGGCAAGCCACCCCGACGCCGACCCGGATCTGTATCTGCTGGCCGACCTCGCGTGCTTGTCGCCGTATCACTTTCATCGCGTCTACCGCGCGATGCTCGGTGAGACGGTGAACGCCACCGTGCAGCGCATTCGCATGCACCGCGCGGCGGTCGCACTGGGCGGGACCGGGGTGCCATTGCGCGACGTTGCGCAGCGCGCCGGCTATACGTCGGACGCTGCCTTCAACCGCGCGTTCGGCGCGACCTTCGGCCTGTCGCCGGGGCGCTACCGCGCGGCCCGCTCCGTTCCGTTCAATCCACAGGAGCTCGGCATGTATCCCGTCACCATCGAAACCTTCCCTGGCGCCGTACTGGCCGCATTGCCGCACCACGGCAGCTATCAGGAGATCGGCCCGGTCTTCACCCGTGCGTTCATGCTGGCCGCCGCCCGCGGCCTGGCGCGCCCCGAGGCGATCGGCTTCGGCGTGTATTTCGACGATCCCGAGCAGGTGCCGGCCGACCGCCTGCGCTCGATGGCCGGCATGTCCGTCGCGCCCGACGCCGAGGTAGGCGACGAGCTGGAACGCTTCGAGATCCCCGCCGGCCGCTGCGCGATCCTGACCTACACGGGGCCGTATAACGAAATGGACCGGCCGTATAACTGGATGTTCTCCGAATGGCTGCCCGCGAGCGGGATGGTGCCGGCCGACTTTCCGATGTTCGAGCAGTACCTGAACGACCCGCGCAGCACGCCGCCCGCGCAGCTGCAGACGCGCATCTGCATGCCGGTGAAGTAAGCGCCGCGCGGCCCCGTGGAGTCACGCCGGGGCCGGTCCGGCGCTGCCGTGTTCCGGCCCCGCACATCCGCCGGGGAGGCCACGACCGCCCTGGACGCGGCTCACGCCGATCACAGGCTCTCTCTAACCCAGCCAGCGCGCATCGGGCCAGTCGCCCTGGTCGAACGTGGCCTTCACGCAGTCGAGCAGCACGGCGACCACGCAGCGCACCGGCGCCGTGGCCTGCCGGCTGCTGGGCGCCGCGAGCACGATCGTGCGGCGGACGCCCGGCGACGCGAGCGGCGCCGCGGTCAGGATGCCGCGCTCGACCTCCTGCGTCACGCCGACGGCCGGCAGGATCGTCCAGCCGTGGCCTTGCGCGACCAGTTCCTTCTGCACGCTCAGCGCATTGGTTTCGGCGAAGACCTGCAATGTCACGCCCGCCTCGGCCGCCGCATGCTCGATCGCGGCCCGCAGGCCCTGCGGCGCGGAAGGCAGGATGAACGGCTCGCGCGCGACCCGCTCGAGCGGCAGCGGCCGCTTGCGCGACAGCCCGGCCGACGGCGCCGCGACGGCCCACAGACTCTCGTCGATCAATGCCTTGACGTGCAGCGCGGGCGTCTCCTTCTGCCCGTACAGCAGCGCCGCGTCGACATCCCCCGCTTCGAGCCAGTCCTGCAGGTGGCCCGCGTAGCCGATCGTGAGCCGCAGCCGGATGTGCGGGTAGCGCCGCGCGACCTCGCCCGCCAGCCGCGTGGCCAGCAGATCCGACGTGCTGGCCAGCAGCCCGATGCTCACGATGCCCGCCACCGGCCCCTCGGTCGGCTGGATCTCGGCCTTGGCCCGCGCCACCTCGTTGAGGATGCGGCGCGCGTATTCGAGCATCGTCTTGCCCGACGGCGTGAGCTGCATCCCGTGCCGGCTGCGGTCGAACAGTTCCGTCCCCATGTCCTCCTCGAGCAGGCGCAGCTGGCGCGACACGGCCGGCTGCACGAGATTCAACAGGCTCGACGCCCGGGTGACGTTGCCCGTTTCGGCCACGGTGACGAAGGCGCGCAGTTGCTTGAGATCCATCGCGGATACCTCGATGCCAAAAACTGATTTGGCGATCAGAAAATTCTATTGTTTAAGAAATCCATCAAAACTTATTATGGACTCAACCCATGCCAATGACGAGACAGGATTCATGAGCGCCTCCGTTTTCTCCGCCCCCGACCAGTACCAGGAAATCCGCGACGCGGTACGCGGCCTGTGCAATCAGTATCCGGCCGAATACCACCGCAAGATCGACGAGGCGCGCGGCTACCCCGAAGCGTTCGTCACGGCCCTCACGCAAGCAGGCTGGCTGGCCGCGCTGATTCCGCAGGAATACGGCGGCCCGGGCCTGTCGATGGCCGAGGCGTCGGTCATCATGGAAGAGATCAACCGCTCCGGCGGCAATTCGGGCGCGTGCCACGGCCAGATGTACGTGATGAACACCATCGTGTTCAGCGGCACCGAAGCGCAGAAGCAGCGCTACCTGCCGCGCATCGCGGCGGGCGAACTGCGCGTGCAGTCGATGGGCGTGACCGAGCCCACCACCGGCAGCGACACCACCAAGCTCAAGACCACGGCCGTGAAGAAGGACGGCCGCTGGGTCATCAACGGCCAGAAGGTGTGGATCTCGCGGGTCCAGCACAGCGACCTGCTGATCCTGCTCGCGCGCACCACGCCGCTCGACCAGGTGCAGAAGAAGAGTGACGGCCTGTCGTGCTTCATCGTCGAGCTGGACAAGGCGATCGGCAACGGCCTCACGGTGCGCCCCATCCTCAACATGGTCAACCACGAGACCAACGAGCTGTTCTTCGACAACCTAGAGCTGCCGGAAGACGCGCTGCTCGGCACCGAAGGCAAGGGGTTGAAGGTGATCTTCGACGGCCTGAACGCCGAGCGCACGCTGATCGCGGCCGAATGCATCGGCGACGGCTACTGGTTCCTCGAGAAAGCACGCGACTACGCGAGCGAGCGCAAGGTGTTCGGCCGCCCGATCGGGCAGAACCAGGGCATCCAGTTTCCGCTCGCCGAATCGTTCATCGAGCTGGAGGCCGCGAACCTGATGCGCTGGCGCGCCTGCGAGAAGATCGACGCGCGCCAGAACGCCGGGGTCGAAGCCAACATGGCCAAGTACCTGGCCGCGAAGGCAAGCTGGGAAGCGGCCAATGCGTGCCTGCAGACGCACGGCGGCTTCGGCTTCGCATGCGAATACGACGTGGAGCGCAAGTTCCGCGAAACGCGCCTGTACCAGGTCGCGCCGATTTCCACCAACATGATCCTGGGGCACGTAGCCGAGCACGTGCTGCAGCTCCCCCGTTCCTACTGATTCCGGAAGGATTCCTCTCCATGAAGATTCTCGTACCCGTCAAGCGCGTGGTGGACTACAACGTCAAGGTTCGCGTCAAGGGCGACGGCACCGGCGTCGATCTCTCGAACGTCAAGATGTCGATGAACCCGTTCGATGAAATCGCGGTTGAAGAAGCCGTCCGCCTGAAGGAAGCCGGCGTGGCGACCGAAGTGATCGCAGTATCGGTCGGTATCGCGCAGGCACAGGAAACGCTGCGCACGGCGCTGGCGATCGGCGCGGATCGCGCGATCCTCGTCGAGTCGAACGACGGCGTCGAGCCGCTCGGCGTCGCGAAGATCCTGAAGGCGCTGGTCGACAAGGAACAGCCGCAACTGGTGATCGTCGGCAAGCAGGCGATCGACGACGATTCGAACCAGACGGGCCAGATGCTGGCCGCGCTGGCAGGCTTCCCGCAAGCGACGTTCGCATCGAAGGTCACGGTGGCCGACGGCAAGGCGACGGTCGCACGCGAAGTCGACGGCGGCGCGGAAACGCTGTCGCTTCAACTGCCCGCGGTCGTCACCACCGACCTGCGCCTGAACGAGCCGCGTTACGTGACGCTGCCGAACATCATGAAGGCGAAGAAGAAACCGCTGGAAACGGTGAAGCCGGAAGACCTGGGCGTCGACGTTGCGCCGCGTCTGAAGACGCTGAAGGTGGTCGAGCCGCCGAAGCGCGCGGCCGGCGTGAAGGTGCCGGACGTGCAGACGCTGGTCGAGAAGCTGAAGACCGAAGCCAAGGTACTGTAAGAGGGAGCGGAAAAAATGACGATTCTGGTGATTGCAGAACACGACAACGCGTCGATCAAGGCCGCGACGCTGAACACGGTGGCGGCCGCAGCGAAGATCGGCGGCGACATTCACGTGCTGGTCGCGGGCCACAATGCGCAAGGCGCAGCCGATGCGGCAGCGAAGATTGCAGGTGTGTCGAAGGTACTCCTGGCCGATGCGCCGCAACTCGAAGCGGGCCTCGCGGAAAACGTCGAAGCCACCGCGCTGAACATCGCGAAGGATTACTCGCACATCCTCGTCCCGGCCACGGCCTACGGCAAGAACGTCACGCCGCGCATCGCCGCGAAGCTGGACGTCGCGCAGATCTCCGAAATCACGGCGGTGGTGTCGGCCGACACGTTCGAGCGCCCGATCTACGCGGGCAACGCGATCGCGACGGTGCAGTCGGGCGATTCGATCAAGGTGATCACCGTGCGTGCGACCGGGTTCGATGCGGTGGCAGCGGAAGGCGGCAGCGCAGCGGTCGAGACGATCGCAGCGGCAGCCGACGCCGGCCAGTCGCAGTTCGTGAGCCGCGAAGTGACGAAGCTGGACCGTCCGGAGCTGACGAGCGCGAACATCATCGTGTCGGGCGGCCGTGGCCTGGGCAGCGGCGAAAACTACACGAAGGTGCTGGAGCCGCTGGCCGACAAGCTGAACGCGGCACTGGGCGCGTCGCGCGCGGCAGTCGACGCCGGTTTCGTCCCGAACGACTACCAGGTCGGCCAGACCGGCAAGATCGTCGCACCGCAGCTGTACATCGCGGTCGGCATCTCGGGTGCGATCCAGCACTTGGCCGGCATGAAGGATTCGAAGGTGATCGTCGCGATCAACAAGGATCCCGAAGCACCGATCTTCAGCGTGGCGGACTACAGCCTCGAAGCCGACCTGTTCGCGGCCGTGCCCGAGCTGGTCAACGCACTCTGACGGCAAGGGCAGCCGGCGCCTGGCATGCAGGCGCCGGCTGCCTGCCGGACGCTTCCATCATCGAGCACGAAACACCATGAGTGTCGAGCCTTCCGAATCCTTCGACGCGTGGGTCGGCCGCAGTGAAGACAGCGCGGACCGGATTACCCGGGCCCCCGTCCGTCTGCTGCAGGCGACACTGGACTCCGCGAACCCATCCGAACTCCCCGCGACGCTGCCGCCGCTGTGGCACTGGCTGTACTTCCTGCCGGGCGAGCGCCAGTCGAACATCGGTGTCGACGGCCACCCGCAGCGCGGCGGCTTCCTGCCGCCCGTTACGCTGCCGCGCCGCATGTGGGCCGGCGGACGGCTGCAGTTCCTGCGTCCGCTGGCCGTCGATGCGCCGGTGCAGCGCCGGTCCACGATCCTGAGCGTGCAGAGCAAATCCGGCCGTAGCGGCCAGCTGGTGTTCGTCACCGTCCTGCACGAAACGAGCGACGCCGACGGCGTGGCCATCCGCGAGGAACAGGACATCGTGTATCGCGACGCGCCGCCTCCCGCCGCGGCCGGTGCACCGGCACCGCAGCCGGCACCGGCGCCGGCCGACGAGCAGTATTCGCGCGTCGTCACGCCCGACCCGGTGCTGCTGATGCGCTTTTCCGCCCTCACCTTCAACGGCCACCGGATCCACTACGACCGGCCTTACGCGATGCAGGAAGAAGGTTATCCGGGCCTGGTGGTGCACGGCCCGCTGATCGCGATGCTGCTGCTGGAGGAACTGCGCCGCACGCACCCCGGGAAGACTGTACGCAGCTTCGAGTTCAAGGCCGTGAGCCCGCTGTTCGACACCGCGCCGTTCACGGTGAACGGCAAGCTCGACGGTCATGCCGCCCGCCTGTGGGCACGCGGCCCGCAAGGGCAGCTGGCCATGCAGGCCAGCGCCGAACTGGAGTAACGATCCGATCATGCAAGCTCGAAAAGGCCCGCTGAGCGGGATGACCGTCGTCACGCTCGAACACGCGATCGCCGCGCCGTTCTGCACGCGCCAGCTCGCCGACCTCGGCGCCCGCGTCATCAAGGTGGAACGCCCCGGCGTGGGCGATTTCGCGCGTGCGTACGACCACCGCACCCGCGGTCTCGCATCGCACTTCGTGTGGACCAACCGGTCGAAGGAAAGCCTCACGCTGGACCTGAAGCAACCGGCCGCGCAAGCAGTGCTGGGCGAACTCGTGGCCCAGGCCGACGTACTGGTGCAGAACCTCGCGCCCGGCGCGGCCGCGCGCATGGGCCTGTCGTTCGATGCGCTGCACGCGAAGTACCCGCGGCTGATCGTCTGCGACATCTCGGGCTACGGTGCCGACGGCCCCTACCGCGACAAGAAAGCCTACGACCTGTTGATCCAGAGCGAGGCCGCGTTCCTGTCGATCACGGGCACGGCCGACGAGCCCAGCAAGGCCGGCAACTCGATCGCCGACATCGCGGCGGGCATGTATGCGTACACGGGCATCCTCAGCGCGCTCCTGCAGCGCGGCGTCACGGGCATCGGCTCGCACGTGGAAATTTCGATGCTCGAGGCGCTGGCCGAGTGGATGGGCTTCCCGATGTACTACGCGTACGACGGCCAGCAGCAGCCGGGCCGCAACGGCGCCGCGCACGCGACCATCTACCCTTACGGCCCGTTCAAGGCCGGCGACGGCCGCGTCGTGATGCTCGGCCTGCAGAACGAGCGCGAATGGAAAGCGTTCTGCGATGTCGTGCTGCGCGACCCGACGCTCGCGACCGATCCGCGCTTCGACGCCAACGTGCACCGCTCGGAACACCGTGCGGAACTGAAGGCCGTGATCGAGCAGGCGTTCTCCTCGCTCACCGCGCAGGACGTGATCGCGCGCCTCGACGAAGCGCAGATCGCGAACGCCGCCGTGAACCAGGTCGGTGATCTGTGGACGCATCCGCAACTGCACGCGCGCGAGCGTTTTCGTTCGATCGATTCGCCGGCCGGCGAACTGCAGGCGCTGCTGCCGCCCGCCACGGTCGACAGCTTCGACGTGCGCATGGATGCGGTGCCTGCGCTCGGCGAGCACAGCGCGGCGATCCTGCATGAACTCGGGCGCACCGACGCCGATATCGAACAACTGCGCGCCGCCGGCGTGATCTGAGCCATGTCCAAGCCCCTCTCCCCCGTCCAGCACGCGCGCAGTCTCCTGTTCGTGCCGGCCACCCGCCCCGAGCGCTTCGCGAAGGCGCTCGATTCGGGCGCCGACTGCATCATCGTCGACCTCGAGGACGCCGTCAGCCCCGACAGCAAGGACAACGCTCGCGCGCAACTCGCGCAGCACCTGCCGCTGCTGACGCCTGAACAGCGATCGCGCACCGTCGTGCGCGTGAACGCGGTCGGCACGCCGTGGCATGACGCGGACATCGCGCTACTGCGCGACTGGGCCGCGCAAGGCGTGATCGTGATGCTGCCGAAGTCCGAAGACGCGGGCGCGCTTCGCCACGTCGCGGCGCAGCTCGGCGAGCACGCGCAACTCGTCGCGCTGATCGAATCGCTGGCCGGGCTCGATGCCGCCGATGCGCTCGCGCGCGACCCGCAGGTCGTGCGCGTCGCGTTCGGACACCTGGATTTCCAGCTCGATCTCGGCATGCGCGCGACATTGGAAGAGCCGGAGCTGGCCTTTGCGCGTAATGCGATCGTGGCCGCGTCGCGCCGCGCCCGGCTGCCCGCGCCGATCGACGGCGTGACCACGCGCACCGACGATGCCGAACGCCTGGCGGCCGATGCGCGGCGCGCGCGCGCATTCGGTTTCGGCGGCAAGCTGTGCATCCACCCGGCCCAGGTCACCGGCGTGAACGACGCGATGGGCTACTCGGAAGACGAACAGGCTTGGGCGCGCCGCGTGATCGACGAAGCCGCGAAACACGGCGGCGCCGCGTTCAGCCTGGACGGCCGCATGGTCGATCTCCCGGTGATTCGCGCGGCCGAGGCGATCATCGCCGGCACGCGGAAGTAATCGATCGCCGCGCGGCAGGATCCTGCGACTCCGGGGGCCTGCCTTGCGACCATCGCGACCATCGCGCCCCTCGTGCGGCTCGCGCCGAACGCGGCAGCAGGCCAGTCATTCCGACAGGTAGCCAGTTATGGGAAAAAACATGGGCGGCGTCCGGCATCCGGACGCCGCCCATCGTTTTGAGCCGCTTTCAGTCGCGTGGCGCCGGGAGACGCTTGCGCGCCCCCTCGCCGATTTCCCCCTTAGTCTTCAACCGCCCACAGGCGAGTCAACTCGGCGGCCTTCATCGCCGGGTTCAACTCGCGCAGCGCGGCCAGCAGTTGCCGGGCCCGTTCGGCACCCAGCACATCCTGGGTCAGGTCCATGAACTTCGCGTCCTGCTCGTGCTCGGGCATCGGATTCGTGTCGGTGCCGATCGGGTCGCCGACGAACACGTGCTCGGTGCGGCCATCCTTGAACGTCACGGTCACGTCGGCCACGAACTTGCCCGGATACTGCTGTTCCAGCTCGGGCGCCTCACTGATGCGAATGCTGCGCGCGATCTCGATGACCGGCGCCATGTCCACCTTGCCGGCGAGGTAGTCGCGATGGACCGGATAGCCATTGCCGTGGCCCAGCAGCGTCAACGCCGCCTGGATCGGCAGGCTGAACTGCACGTGCTCGATGTTCTTCGGCGTGTACGCGTTGGCGTTGGCCGTGCCGACGACGACGTTGAAATGCGGCGTGATCTTCAGGTGGATGTCGGCGATCTCGTCGCGGCGCGCCGCGAACGGCCGCAGCGCGTCGATGTACGCATGCGTGCAGTAGCACGCGCAGTACGCCTTCAGCCACACCGTGCCGATCTCGAACGGCCGGTCGATCGCGAAGCGCCGCTCGGCCGCGTCGCCGGCCTGCCGCTGCAGCAACGTGCGGAAAAAGCCCTTGTTGCCGCTCAGGAACGCGCGCGGGCCCGTGATGCCGGCGCGAGCCATGTCGGCCGCCGCCATCCCGTTGCGCGTGCCGATGCCGGCATGGATCCGCTTGATGGAGCCGCCGGTGGACGTGTACTCCGTCGTGCCCGACACGTGGCTCAGCGCAATCGCGAGCGCGTGCAGCGTCGTTTCGGCATCGAAGCCGCGCAGCTTGGCCGCCACGGCCGCCGCGCCGAAGTTCGACAGCGTCGCATGCGGGTGGAAACCGCGCTGCAGCAGGTCGGGCGCGGCCAGCTTGCCGATGCGCGCGTACACCTCATAACCGGCTACCATCGCGACGACGATGTCCTCGAGCGACGAACCCAGTTCCTCGCCGATCGCGAGCGCAGCGGGGATCACGCAGCTGCCCGGGTGACTGTAGCTGGGGCCGTGCGCATCGTCGTACTCGAAGCCGTGGCCGTACGAGCCGTTGACGAACGCGGCGTCCGCCGCGCTCATCGTCAGCGACGATGCGCTGACGCGGCTGTTGCCCGGGCGCTGCTGGGCCTTCGCGTAGTCGAGCAGCTGCACCGACCACGGCAGCTTCGAAATGCCGACCTGCAACGCGATCTGGTCGCGCATCAGCCGGTTGAGGCCGGCGTGCGCATGCGCATCGAGATGCTCGTATTTCAGTTCCTGGATGAAGCGCACCACCGCCTGTTCCAGCGGCGGGCAGTTGTCCGGCGCAACGGGCCGGGGCTCTTGGGTAATGCTCATTTACGGTTCCTCGACATTCGAAATGGGGATGGCCCGGCACGTGTCCGGGCATCCGGTGCTCGTCTCTTCCATCGGGTCAGAACAGGAACGCGCCCTTGCCGCCCGACTGCGCATCGAACATCCGGTACGCTTCGTCGGCCTGGTCGATCTTCCAGTAGTCGGTGAACAGCTTGTCGACGTCCACGCCGTGATCCGCGACGAAATGGATGCATTGCTTCATGCTGACCTCGGAGAACGTGTACGACCCGATGATGGTGCGCTGCTTGCCGATCACGTCCTTCATGCCGTCGACGTTGAGGTTGCCGCCGACGGCCACCAGCGCGATGCGGCCCCACGGGCGCGTGCTGCGCACGGCCTGCTGACGCGGCACTTCGCCGCCCGCGCAGTCCATCGAGCAGGTCACGCCCAGGCCGCCGGTGAGCTTCTGGATCTCTTCGATCGGGTCCAGCTTGCTGCCGTCGATCACGTGGGTCGCGCCGAATTCCTTCGCACGGGCAACACGATCGGCCGCGATGTCCACCCCGATGACTTCCACACCCATTGCCGCGGCCAGCTGCACGGCGGACAAGCCGACCGGGCCCAGCCCGAACACCGCGAGCGTGTCGCGTGCGCTGATATCGAGGCGCAGCAATGCGCCCCAGGCCGTCCCCGTGCCGCACGAAATGGCCGCGCCGGCGGCGAACGACACTTCGTCGGGCAGGTGGACCAGCGACGTTGCCGGCACCTTCATGTAGTGCGCGTGGCCGCCGTGCTTGATCACGCCGTGAATGTCCGCGCCGTGGCTGCACATTTGCGTCCAGCCGGTGCGGCAGTGGTCGCAATGCAGGCAGCCTTCGTAGTGGAACACCGCGACGCGATCGCCCACCTTGAACGCTCGCGGATCGACGCCCGCGCCCACCGCGACGATCTGGCCGCAAGGCTCGTGGCCGCCGATGACCGGCGTGTCTTCCGACATGCCGCGCGACGCGAGATCCTTGAAGCCCAGCGAGCGGATCACGTCGGCCGGCTTGTTGCGATAGAAATGCAGGTCGCTGCCGCACATGCCGGAGGCCTTCATCTCGATCACCGCTTCGCCGGGGCCGGGCACCGGATCCTCGAAATCCAGAATCTCCAGCTTCCGTTCGCCTCTGAACACGACGCCTTTCATGTCCTTGTCTCCTGATTGTTGTGCAACGGGGTCGAGCGCATGCGTGCCGGCTCAGCCCAGGTTGAAGTAGGTCGCCTTCGGGTACAGGAAGCTCTCGACGTGCTCCTTCCCGCCCTTCCATCCGTAGCCGCTCATCTTCGTGCCGCCGAAGCCCACGGCCGGATCGATCACGCCGTAGCAATTGACCCAGACCGTGCCCGAGCGAATGCCTTGCGAGACCTTGTGCGCGGTCGACAGGTTGCTCGTCCACACGCCGCCGGCCAGGCCGTACGGCGTGTCGTTTGCCAGCTGCAGCGCCTCGTCCATCGTGTCGAACGGGATCACCGACGCCACCGGCCCGAAGATTTCCTCCCGCGCGATGGTCATGTCGTTGCGCACGTTGGCGAACACCGTCGGCTCGACGAAATAGCCGCGCGCCAGCTCGCCGCCCGGGCGCTGGCCGCCGTGCACGAGCGTCGCTTCCTTGCCGCCGATGTCGACGTAGTGCATCACGCGCTCGAGCTGGCGCTGCGAAATCAGCGGGCCGATCTGCGTATCGGGCGACAGGCCGTCGCCGATCCGGATCGTCTTCGCGAACGCGGCAATGCGCTGCACGAATTCGTCGTGGATCGCGCGCTGCACGAAGATCCGCGTGCCGGCCACGCATACCTGGCCGGTATTGGTGAACACGCCCATCGCCGCGCCCGGCACGGCCTTGTCGAGATCGGCATCGGCGAACACGATGTCGGGCGACTTGCCGCCGAGTTCGAGCTGCAGGCGCTTCAGGTTGCCGGCCGACGCGCGCACGATCGCCTGCGCGGTGCCCACCGAGCCCGTGAAGGCCACCCGGTCGACGTCCGGATGCTCGGCCAGCGCCTGGCCGACGTCCTTGCCGTAGCCCGTCACCACGTTGATCACGCCGTCGGGCACGCCGGCTTCCATCATCAGTTCGGACACGCGCAGCGACGACAGCGACGCATCCTCGGCCGGCTTGAGCACGGCCGTGCAACCGGTGGCCAGCGCGGGGCCGTAGATCCACCACAGCCCCATCAGCGGGCCGTTCCACGGGATGATCCCGCCGACCACGCCCACCGGCATCAGGTGCTTGAGCGCGGTGAAGCCGGGCGCGATCGACATCGGCGCGGCCTGCACCGTGCCGGCGCCGGTTTGCGACGCGTAGAACTGCAGCAGTTGCGACAGCCATTCCTTGTAGCCGCGCGTGCGCGCCAGCGGTGCGCCCATGTCGAGCGTCTCGATCAGCGCGAGCTCGTCGAAGTGGTCGAGAATGACGTCGTGCACGCGCAGCAGCAGCTTGCGCCGCTCATGGGGCGTGAAGCGGCTCCACGGCCCCTCGAACGCGCGACGCGCAGCCGCGACGGCCCGCTCCACGTCCTGCGTGCCGCCCTTCGCGATGTGGCACAGCACCTCGCCGGTGGCCGGATTGATCGCCTCGATATGCTCGCCGCCGGCCGGTTCGACCCATTGGCCGCCGATCAGCAGTTTCTTGTTGCCCTCGATGAAGCCTGGAATGTTTACGCTCACTGGCGTCTCCTTCGATTTCGTTCTGTTCTGAATGGATGGGTGAAAATCACATGCGCAGCATGATCGACTTGGTCTGCGTGTACGCATCGATCGATTCCTGACCGAACTCGCGCCCCCAGCCCGACTGCTTGTATCCGCCGAAGGCCATCGCCGGATCGGATTCGCCGAACGTGTTGATCCACAGGCGCCCGGCCTTCAGTGCGCGCACCACCTTGTGCGCCCGCGCGACGTCGCGCGTCCACACCGCGGCCGACAGCCCGTAGGTCGTGTCGTTGGCCTGCAGCACCGCGTCGTCCTCGTCCTTGAACGGGATGATCGACAGCACCGGGCCGAAGATCTCTTCCTGCGCGATCCGCATGCCGTTGCGCACGTTGTCGAACACCGTCGGCTCGACGAAGTAGCCGGCGCCGCGCCACGGGTCGCCGCCCAGCCGCAGCGTCGCGCCGCCCTCCTGGCCCAAGCCGATGTACGACCACACGCGATCGCGCTGCTTCGCCGAAATGAGCGGGCCGAGCTTCGTATCGGATGCGAACGGATCGCCCGCCTTCCACGTCGCAGCGATTTGCGCGACGCGCTCGGCCACCTGCTCGTGAATGCCCTCCTGCACGAACAGGCGCGTGCCGGCCGAGCACACCTGGCCGGAGTTGCCGCAGAAGGTCTTCACGGCGGCCTGCACGGCCTTCTCGATGTCGGCGTCGGCAAATATGACGTTGGGCGCCTTTCCGCCGAGCTCCAGCGTCACTTTCTTGAGGTTCAGCGTCGCGTCGCGCGTGATCTGCTTGCCGACCGGCGTCGAGCCCGTGAACGCGATCTTGTCGACGCCCGGGTGCTGCGCCAGCGCGGCGCCCGCGGTCGGACCGTAGCCCGGCAGCACGTTGATGACGCCCGGCGGCAGGTCGGTTTCCTGGATCAGCTCGGCGAGACGGATCGACGTGAGGCAGGCCAGCTCGGCCGGCTTGAGGATGACCGTGTTGCCGCAGCACAGCGCGTTCGCGAACTTGATCGCGGCCATCAGGATCGGCACGTTCCACGGGATGATCTGGCCGCATACGCCGAGCGGTTCGCGCAGCGTGTAGATCAGCGTGCTGCCGTCCGACGGGATCGTCGTGCCGAGCACCTTCGAACACCAGCCCGCGTAGTAGCGGACGATGTCGATGGTCGCCGTCACCGCGGCCTGCGCGAACCACAGCGGCATGCCGTTGTCGAGCGATTCGATCGCAGCCAGTTCGTCGACATGCTGCTCGATCGCATCGGCGATCTTCAGCAGCGCGCGGGTACGCGCATGCGGCGACAACCCGCCCCACGACGGCGCGTCGAATGCGCGGCGCGCGGCGATCACGGCGGCATCCACATCGGCGCTGTCGGCCTCGGCCACGCGGCACAGCACCTGTTCGGTCGCCGGGTTGATCGTCTCGAACGTGTTGCCCGACGCGGCATCGACCCAGCGCCCGCCGATGAGCAGGCGCTTCGGGCCACGGTTGATCCACGCAAGCGCTTGTGTGCGCGCGGCTTGCGCGGCCTCGGTGACTGTCGTCATGAATGCTCCGGATGAGTGAGGTCGCATGTGAGGCCAGCGGCACGTCGACCCGCGTCGACAGCACCGCGCTCAGCGGCTTGGCACGACGCACTTGCGGATCGAAATCGGCGGGCGTGACGCACATGAACAACGTGCGGCCGTCTTCACCGCCCAGCGAGCAGGCGTAGCAGTTGCGGTCGCCGGTCTGGATCTCGTCGAGAATCCTGCCGCCCGGCGCCACGCGCAGCGCGCGCGTCTTCGTGAAATCCGCGATCCAGATCGCGCCCTCCGCATCAGCCGGCGAGATGCCGTCCGGCGCCACGACGATTTCCGCCATCGACCGGATCACGTCCTCGTCCTGCGGCACCGGGCCGAACGTCGCCCAGTCGCGCCGCGCGGACAGCGCGCCGTCGGCCCGGATGTCGAACGCCGACATGCGGTTGCCCCACGACTCGGCCACCACCAGCGTGCGGCCGTCGACGATCGTCGCGCCATTCGCGAAATGGAGCGGCTCGCTCACCATCGTGACCGTGCCGTCCGGATCGACGCGCGCGAGCCGCCCCGGCCGGCGCGGCGCACGCTTCATCACGTCGAAGCCCAGGTTTCCGACCCACGCGCGGCCCTGCGCATCCACGACCATGTCGTTGGGTTCGAACTCGAGGTGCGGGGCAAGGTCGGCGTGACGCACGACCGAACCGTCGTGCTCACGTCGCAGCAATGCGCGGTCGTGCATCGACACGACGAGCAGGCGCCCGTCCGGCAGCCAGCCGATACCCGACGGGCATTCCGGCACGTGCATTTCCTCGCACACGTTGCTGCCGTCCTCCCGCATCGAGTACACGCACTCGGTGTAGAGGTCGCTGAACCAGAAACGGCCGTCGTGCCAGCGCGCGGCTTCGGTATGCGTCATGCCGTCGAGAAGCAGGGTGAGTTGTCTCATTTACCGTTTGTTAGTTAGATTGAGAAAGCGGCCGGATCGATATCGGTGGGTGCAGCCGCTTGCGACTACAAAAGCCGGGCCAACGGGACATCGACGGCGCTCATGGCTCGCGCCTCGCGCCCGTCGGAGGAAGTCATCCGTGTTGAAGCACAACGCGCGGAGCAATGCGAGCACGCGTCGCCGTATTGCGTTACCTAACAAACAGTAGTTATTCTATTTTCCCGGACCGGATTTCACATCAGGGAATCCCCGTAGCCCGCACGTTGCACTGCACGAAATTTTCGAAGGATGGAACGCTTCGAACACGGGCATTGCGAACGGCGACGCACGCGCGACTAAATGATCTGGGCAAACGCACGACGCCCTGCGATCGCATCGCGCCTCACCGCTTCTCCCACTGGACTACCGCACCATGCCTGACACCCTCATCCAGCAGCTCGCGGACTTCACCGCCGGCACCCGTTACGATCAGCTCCCTGCTCCCGTCGTCGATGCGTGCAAGCGCATCCTGCTCGACTCGATCGGCTGCGCGGTCGCCGCCGTCGACGAACCGAAGGGGCGCATCGGCATCGACTATGCGCGACTGACGGGCGGCCACGGCGACGCGACCATCATCGGCACCGGCGAGCGCGTGTCGATGTTCGGCGCGGCCTTCGCGAACGGCGAACTCATCAACGCGCTCGACATGGATGCCGTGGTGCCGCCCGGCCACGTCACGCCGTACGTGCTGCCCGGCGCGCTCGCGGTTGCCGAGACGTCGCATGCGAGCGGCCAGGCGCTGATCGAGGCGATCGCGCTGTCGCACGAAATGTCGTACCGCATCGGCAAGGCGATGGATTACCTGCGCGATACGCGGGACGGCAAGGTCGCGCCGCCGCCCGTGTACGGCTACAGCAGCACCGTGTTCGGGGCGACCGCCGCGATCGTCAGGCTGAAGGCGCTACCGCCCGGCGTGCTGCCAAACGCGCTCGGCATCGCCGGCAGCATTGCGCCGGTGAATTCGCAGGTCGCGTGGTTTCAGCACGCACCGAGCTCGACGATCAAGTACCTGCTTGCGGGCGCGCTCACGCAGGCGGCGATGACGGCCGCGCACATGGCCGAACTCGGCCATCGCGGCGACACGCAGATCCTCGACGATCGCGAATATGGCTTCCCGCGCTTCATCGGCACACAACGCTGGGAGCCGCAGCACATCACCGACGCGCTGGGTACTGACTGGCGCTTTCCGTCCGAACAGGCGTTCAAGCCCTACCCGCATTGCCGCATTCTTCACGCGCTGCTCGACGGCCTCACTGAAATCGTCGAAACGAACGACATCGCGCCGCACGAAATCACCGGCATCAAGGCCTGGGTCGAAGGTTTCGTCGAGCAGCCCGTGTGGCTCAACCGGAACATCGAACACGTGCACGACGCGCAGTTCAGCATCGCGCACGGCCTCGCGCTCGGCGCGCATCGCCCGCCGCCCGGCAAGGCCTGGCAGGACCCGTCGCTCGTCTTCGGGCCGTCCGTGATGGCGCTGATGGACAAGGTCACGCACGAAGTGCATCCGAACTACGTCGAATTGCTGTCCGGCCACGCCGCCAGCCGGCCGGCGAAGCTCGAAGTGTCCGCGCGCGGCCAGACGTTCGTCGACGAGCGGCGTTACCCGAAGGGCAGCCCGTCGCCGGACCCGGCAAGCCGGATGACCGACGACGAACTGATCGCGAAATTCCGTCGCAATGTCGAGGACGTATTGCCTGCCGGCCGGATCGACGACGTAATCGAGGCGGTCTTTACGCTCGAGCGCGCGGACGACGTCGCGTCGATCATGCGCCTGCTCGGCCCCGATCCCGCCCGTGCCGGCTCGCGGGCACGAACGGCCGGCTGAGCATGCCGACTTTGCCGTTTCGGCACGGCTGAACATCACGCATCGTGTCGCGGCGACGTACCGCGGCACGAACACACATTCATCAAGGAGACAATTCGCAGAAGCATCGAATCCGGACTCGAAACTCGCAGTGTGCCCTTCGCATCGGACGCTTCGATGCAGGCATCGCCTCGTCCGGATTGATCGATGTTTTTCGCTCGTCGCTGACGCAACACGCCGCCTCCTCCTTCATCAACACCGCACACACGGTGCGGTCGTGCCCGAACTCGTCCGTACGATCCGCGCATGAAATATCCGGCAACACATTTCCCGCCCGGATTCACGTCGCTGGTCCGATCACAAAAAAAATCCGTCAGAACGTGCCGTTCCGTTCGACGAAATGTGACAACTCGCCATCTCCGCCGGCTGCAGGCGAACGACATCGATCAAATCCCCGCCACCATCATCGATGCCGGAGAAAATTACTACGCATGCCGAATGATCGTCCATATTTTTCCGTCCCGATCGTACATTGAAGTACGGAACGTACCGATTCACGCAGTCGGGCAGGCGCGAATCCGATGCGGGTTAGACCCAATGGAGATTCAATCCTCCGACATTCACTCTACCGAACGTTAGATTGAACGTGACGTGATCCCGGCCACCGCCGCCGGAGGATTTCGACACGATTCGCTGCCGCACCGAGTTCACCATCAGCGATTCCTTTCAAGACCATTATTAGATTCGGATAACGAAATGAATGTTCGCCCCCTGCCCGGCTGTATCAAGAAGAAAACGATCCTCGTACTCGGCATCGCGATGCTGCCGGCCTGGACCTGGGCGCAAAGCAGCGTCACGCTCTACGGCACGCTGGATACGGGCTTCCTGTACACCAGCAAGACGCGCAATGCGGCGACCGGCGGCAACAGCGGCAAGCAATTCGGGCTGATCAACGGCGGGCTGGAACCGTCCAATTTCGGCCTGCTCGGGCAGGAAGACCTCGGTGGCGGGATGAAGGTGACCTTCAAGCTGGAAAACGGCTTCAGCGTGGCCAACGGCGGCAACGACAACAGCAACGGCAACTTCTTCGGGCGGCAGGCGTGGCTCGCGCTCAGCGGCCGCTACGGCGAACTGAAGGCCGGCGTGCAGTATTCGCCGTTCGTGCTCGCGATCTACGAATCCGATCCGCGCAACGCCGGGCAGTTCGGCACCGCGTTCTCGGTCTATGCCGACCAGACGTTCGTAGGCACGTTCAATCCCAACGCGATCACCTATACGAGCCCGCAGATCGCCGGCTTTTCCGCGCGCGCGATGTACGCGCCAGGCGGCGTCGCCGGCGACATTCGCGCGGGGCAGCAGTATTCGGTCGCCCTGCGCTACGCGTATCGCGGCCTCTTCATCAACGCGGCGATGTACGACTCGAGCTCGGGGAACAGCACGGCGACGCTCACCGCGTTCCAGCAGCCGTTCTTCGGGCGCATGATCGGCGCGGGCTACACCTTCGGCCCGGTCACCGTGAAGGGGTCGTTCACCAGCTTCAAGGTGCCCACGACGATCGCCGGCGGCGCCGTGAACGGCGGCACCAACAACATATGGAATCTCGGCTTCGATTACTACCCGGTTCCGCAGCTCGATATCAACTCGGGCGTGTGGTACATCCGCGACCCGCACAACTCGGACAACCGCTCGATCATGGGCGCACTGACGACCCGCTATTTCCTGTCGAAAGCGACGTCGCTGTACTGGGAGATCGGCGCGGCCAACAACCGCGGCACCGAGAAAACCGGGCTGTCGATCGACAACGCGCTGTACGGCACGCGGGGCACGACCATCGGCACCATCGTCGGGATCAACAAGAAGTTCTGATCAGGCGCAATTCGACCGGAGTACGGAACGTTTCATCGATCCCGATTGACCCGGCTGCATGCCGACGCGACCTTATGCCCATACGGGTCGATTTCAGCGCGGCGCGGCAGCGCGACGCGGGAAACAACGGATCATGAATACTTCGATGAAGACGGGAACACGCGCGGCTTGCCTGACCGGCACGCCACGGACGTGGCAGACCAGGGACGGGATTCAACTGGCGGGCAGTGCATGGGGCGACCCCACCGGCACGCCCGTCATCCTGCTTCACGGCAGCGGGCAGACGCGCCACGCGTGGGCGGGCATGGCTCGTTCACTCGGTGAGGCGGGCTTTCATGCGATCGCGTTCGATGCGCGGGGCCACGGGGATTCGAGCTGGTCGCCGACCGCCAACTATAGCCAGGGCGCGATGATCCGCGATCTCGAGCGCGTGGTCGCCACGCTCGACGGCCGGCGGCCGATCCTGGTCGGCGCCGGGCTGGGCGGCGGCACGGCCCTGCTCGCCGTCGGCGAAGGGTATCTCGACGCGCAGGCACTCGTGCTCGTCAACATCACACCGCACATCGAGCCCGACGGCGCGTCACGCCTGCATTCGTTCATGCGACAGCCCGCGGAAGGGTTCGGTTCGCCCGACGAAGCGGCCGACGCGATCCGCCGCTATCGTTCGTTGCCGGCGCATGCGCTGTCGCACGAAAGCGTAACCCGCAGCCTGCGCTACGACGACGGCAAATACCGGTGGCATTGGGATCCGCTCTTTCTCGCGTGGCCGCGCGACCTGACGCGCCGCCATGCACGCTTTTCGGCGAGCGCCCGCCGCCTGAAGCTGCCGACCCTGCTCGTGCGCGGCGAAGCGTCGGAGATCGTCAGCCAGAACGGCGCGCGCGAATTCCTGAAGCTGTGCCCGCACGCCGACTATGCGGATGTGCAGGATGCCGGCCATACAGTTGCCGGCGAACACTACGACCTGTTCGCCCATGCCGTGCTGCGCTTTCTCGCCCGCCAGGCGACGCACAATCCGGCGATGCCGCTGCACGCGGCCGCCTGACGCGGCGGCCGCACGGTGGCGCAGAGCCGGCCGCCAGCGGTAGTGCGAGGTCAGGAGGCGGCGAGTTCCGTCTTGCGGCTGCCGCGCCGCGTTTTCGCGGCAGGGGCCTTCGCGGCCGGCCGGACGCCTTCGAAGAACATCGTGACGAGCTGATCCGCGACGTGGTCGAGCGACCCTTTCTTCGGATCGAACCAGGTCTGGACCGAGTTGATGCAGCCGAGCACGAAGACACGGCACAGCGCGTCGTCGACGTCTTCGCGCAGCCACCCTTCGGCGCGCAGGTCGTCGAACACCGCGGTCCAGAGCTGCTGATGCCGCTCGCGCCGCTTGACCTGGCGCTCCCGCACCTTGTCCGGAAGCTGGGTCAGGAGCCGGCTGTGCGCCAGCGCATAGTCACCGAACTTGATCAGCGCGCTCATCTGCCCGATCAGCGCCGCCTTGAAGCGCGCGTCGGCCGTCGCACCGGGCGGCAGTGCCGCGAAGTGCTCGTTGATGTGCTGCACGATGCTCTCCGCACCGTGCTCCATCACGACGTCGACCAGCTCTTCCTTCGACGAGAAGTGATAGTAGATGCTGGCCGCCTCGATCCCCGCCTGATCCGCGATGAAACGCATCGTCGTCGCCGCATAGCCCTGCGTCGCAAAGGAACGCGCGGCGAGCCGCAACAAGGTTTCCCGCGTATCCGCGCTGGGATTTACATTTTTCTTACGCACGTTCGTGTATCAGCCGTCTGTTATCAAGCATCAAGATGAATGAGGAAGCCGGGTGCCGCATCTGCGGAGCCGGGCCCGGCGGCAGCACGCGCCATGTCCTCGCGATACTGCCTGATCCTCTTGCCCACCGCCATCCGGTACAAAACTAATGTTCGAGAGGGTAGCCCAATTTCACCAGGCGGGCCAGCGCATCGGGTTGCCGTCGGCAGGCGTGCCGGGCGCGCGTCATCATCGTCACGATTGCCTGAATCTCCTGGTTGAAGCGAAACCGCTCGACGTCGCGCGCACCGTCACCCTCGACACGCGCGCCGAGCGGCGTGCCGCGCGCGGCGTCACTGTACGGAACGGCGCGCGTGCGCACGTTGACACTCGCGTCCGCACCGGCGAAGTTTGAAGCATCGTCGGGCTGCCCGATCCGCCCGCCCTTCCCCTTCAGCCGACCTCGTCACGCCCATGCATCCATCGACCACCCCGTTTACCCCCGCCCCGACGAATTCCGGCAGCCGGCTTCCCGGCACGCCCGACCCGATGCACCGGTGGGAAGGTGCGGACGGCGTGCGGCTCGCCGGCGATACGTGGGGGCACCCGGACGCGCCGCCGGTCGTGCTGCTGCACGGCGGCGGCCAGACGCGTCATGCATGGGGCGGCACCGGCGAACGGCTGGCCGACGCCGGCTACTTCGCGCTCGCCTACGACGCGCGCGGACACGGAGACTCCGACTGGAGCGCCGACGGCGACTACGACCAGGATGCATTCGTCCGCGATCTGCGCCAGATCGTCGCCACGCTCGGCGGGCGCCGCCCCGCGCTGATCGGCGCATCGCTGGGCGGTGGCACGAGCCTCGTCGCGATCGGCGAGCATCAGGTCGACGCGCGCGCGCTGATCCTCGTCGACATCGTGCCGTACACCGAGCCGACCGGCGTCGCACGCATCCGCACTTTCATGGCGCAGAACGCCGACGGGTTCGGCTCGCTCGACGAAGTCGCCGATGCGATCGGCCGCTACCGCTCGAACCGCACGCGCCCGGGCAATCCGGCCGGCCTGTCGAAGAACGTCCGGCTCGGCGACGACGGCCGCTATCACTGGCATTGGGACCCGCAGTTCCTGGCCCGCACGATCGACCTGCCGTCGCGTCACGCCCGCTTCTCGGCCTGCGCACGCAACCTGACGCTGCCCACGCTGCTGGTGCGCGGCGGCAGTTCGGACGTGGTCAGCGAAACAGGCGTGCGCGAATTTCTCGAACTCTGCCCGCACGCGGAATACGTGAACGTCGCCGCCGCGGGCCACATGGTCGCCGGCGATCGCAACGACGTGTTCGGCGAGGCCGCCGAGGCGTTCCTGATGCATCACGTCAACGCCGCGTAAGCCCCGGCCGATGCGGCACGCGCCACATCGGCCATGCGCGTCAGATCGGCGGCGTCTCCGGCGATGCCGAAAAATGATGCTGGCGGATCTTCCATTCGCCCGCCTGCGACGCGATCACGAGCGTCGTGCGCAGCCGCGAGCGCGACGTATTGCCGTCGCCGAGCACGAACGCGAATTCGCCGTAGCCTTGCGCGAGAAAACAGTCGTCGCCGAACCGGATGAAGTGCTGCTCGACCAAGTCCAGCGTCGCCGACCGGATCACGCCGACGTACGACGCGAAATACGCGTGAATCGCGTCAGGCCCGGTCGAGTGCCCGGGCCGGCCGCCGAAGAACAATGCGTCGGCCGTATAGACGCCGGCCAGCGCGTCCGGATTCCAGTCTTGCGCAGCCGCGTTCCACGCAGCCTGCACGATCGCCAGCGCGGGGCCGGGAACGTCGTTCACTCCAACCATCGTCCACTTCTCCTTGTTTCGGAACCGCCGAATACGTCAAAGTAACTATCATTAGTTAGATGATTGCGTGCCATCGCGCATGCCGCCGGTGCGCGACCTCATCCTCATGACATGCGCATCAAGGCTCGCAGTCGATATCGCTCAGGATCACGGACAGCGTTTCCGCCGCCGTCTTCAGTTCGGGCGCGACGCGCTGGCGGATCGCCGCCATGTCCGGCTCCAGTTCCACCGCGCCGCAATTCAGCGCCATCAACGTGCGGGTCCGGCCGACCACGATCGGCACCGCGACGCCATACGCGTTGCGCTGATATTCGCCCACCGACATGCAGACACCCGTCTGCCGCAGATCGTCGAACGCCGCCTCGAGGTTCTCGCGCACCGTGCTTGCATCGTCGCCGGCCGCTTCGAGCAGCGCGGCGATCAGCGGCTCGCGCATCGCGTCCGGCAGCGCGTACAGATACGCGCGCCCGACCGCGGTCGACGCCATCGGCAACAGCGACCCGACGCCCAGGCGCAGCGTGGCGATCCGGGCGCTCGCGCGCCACGCGATGTAGACCATGTCGAGCCGATGCGGGACGGCCAGCGCAACCGACAGGTTCAGCTTGTCGGCAAGCTTCTGCATGACCGGCGTGACCAGACGCGTGACGGGATTCGCTTCGAGATACGCGTGGCCGATGCTCAATGCACCGGCGCTGAGTTCGAACTGGCGCCCGCCGCCCACCCGGCGCAGATAGCCGATCGAGATCAGCGTCGTCGTCAGGCGGGACACTGTGGCTTTCGGCAGCCCGGTGCGCCGCACCAGTTCCGCATTGGACAACGGCGCGCGGGCCGCGCGGAACGCGTGGAGCACTTCGAGCCCGCGTTCGACGGTCAGCGTGACGCCCTGTTGCTTGTCGGTGGTATTCATGTTCGATTCAGTCGATCACGACTGCCTGCTCCTGCAAGTGCTGCGCGGCGGCGACCAGCCGCGGCCCGAGTTCCCGCTCGACCCGCGCGCGCCCCAGCCGCGCGCTGCGGCCGATACAGGCCAGCACGAGCGGCGTGTGATCCTGGACGACCAGCGGCACGGCGAGAATCGTGAGATCCGGCTCCCATTCGCCGAGCGACATGCAATAGCCGACGTTGTGCACCTGCGAAATACCTTCGCTGATGCGGCGGCGCAGATTGGGCCAGTCGCGCCCCGTCTTGCGTTCGATGTTGCCGAGCAGGTAGAAGCGCTCGAGCTCCGGCAACGCCGCGAGCAACGCCCAGCCCATCGGCGACGACGCGATGCGCAGCCGCGTGCCTGCGTGCAGCTTGAGATCGACCGAGGCGGGCTTGCCCGCGCAGGTTTCGAGCACGATCACGTCGAGACGGTCGCGCGTGCCGAGCATCACGTAGGTTTCGTTCGCGTTCGCGAACGCCTGCATTTCGAGGCGGGCCAGCAGTTGAACGTTGGAATGCGCGATCGCCGCGTAGCCGAGCGACAGCACGGGGGCCGCCAGCCGGTACTTGCGGCGTTGCGGCGAATAGTGAAGGTAGCCGAGCGCGACGAGCGAGCGCACCATCCGCGACACCGTCGGCGCCGGAATGCCCGTTTCGCTCACGAGCTCCTGGTTGCCGAGCCACGGCGCGTGCGGCGAAAACGCGGCCAGGATCGCGAGGCTGCGCGCGAGCGGCACGACCATCGCGCGGGACGCGTGCCCGCCGTCCTGGCTCTCACCGTCTCCGATCGACGCGTCGCGCCAATTCGCATCTTCCTGCGCTGACATGCGCGGCGCTGCCCGGGTTGCCTGCGGCGACATCGATTGCTCCGTTTGTCTCGATTCGGCTCTGAAAGCGGCCATGAACTGCGTGGACCGGTGGCTCGCAACGTGCGGCTATCCGATGTCATGCATTACACGAGTCAACGGGAATCGAGTCAAAGTGTAGCGACGATATGTTCCGTACTTTGGAATAACGGCCCGATACGTGAACGATCGGGCTGGTCGAATACCGGACGGTACGTGCCCGACCATTGCGAGACCCAATGCACGCCCCGGATCAATCAAAGTACGGAACATCAAGCCGCACGACGACATTTGAACGGGGGCGCGACCGTCGTCGGTAGCGCTCAGAACCGATACGTCGCGCCCACCTGCGCGAATCGCCCGACGTACGTATAGAGCGAGGCATCGTAGCCGGTTGGCCCTGCCATCCATACCGGATCGAACGGCGGCTTTCGATTGAAGAGGTTGTCGATCCCCGCGTACAGCGTCCAATGCTTGAATCCCGTATAGCCGACCATCAGGTTGAACTGGCTGTACGACGCCACGCCATCCGCCATGCCGGGGTACGTGCCCGGCGCAAGAATCGACTGCGCGTACGGGCCGACATAGAGCCAGCTCAGGGTCGCGTTCCACCGGTGATAATTCCAGCTCAGATCGGTGTTCCCTTTCCAGCGCGGGGAACTGCCGCCGAACGGCTGGTGAAGCGCGCCGTTGTTGCCGGCGAAATCCCTTTCCACGCCGCCAACCGGCATCTTGAAGTGCCACACATAGGCCCAGTCGCCGGACAGCGTAAAGGTGCCGATCGTCGTCGCGACCGTCTGGCGGAATGTGGCTTCGAAGCCGTCGGTGTCGAGCGACGACAGGTTGCGATAGGGCAGCGTGACATACGCGATGCTGCCGTTGGCGTTGCGGACCACCTGCGACGGATCGTTCTGGTTGACCACGACCTGCACGTCGTCCGTGCCGATCACGTTGTCGATGTGAATCTTGTACCAGTCGAACCCGATATCGGTCGTGCGCGTCGGCGAAAACTGGAAGCCGATGTTGGTGTTTTTCGTGCGCTCCGGCTGCAGGCTGCGATTGCCCGCGCGAATTTCCTCGACGATGTTGTACGAACCCGGATTGTTCGGGTCCCGCGCATCCACCACGCCCTGCGAGCCGAAGGTTCGCGACGACGTGTTCTCGATCAGTGTGGGGGCCCGGAAGCCGCGATTGTACGAACCGTACACCGTGAATTCCCGCACCGGCTGAAAGCGCAGCGCGAACCGCGGCGAAAATGCCCCGCCGAAGTCGCTGTAGTGATCGTAGCGGCCCGACTGGCTGAACGTCAGCGTCTTCAGCAGCGGAACGTCGATCTGGTAATAGACCGCCGAGATGTTGCGCTCGCCATTGACGGACTGGATCGACGGCGACGTCAACTGGCCGCTCGCCCAGCCCGCCCCCGTGCCGATGTACTGGCTCTGATGCATGAACTGTGCGCCCAGCCCCAAGCCCACATTGGCCGTCGGCAGCGCGAACAGGTTCGGGCTCGACAGCGTCGCATCCAGCACATCGAGCTTCGTGATCGCCTGATTCGACGTGCTCTGGTAAAGGCCGTTCAGTCCGTTCGGCGTTGCGGACGGATTGGAGAAATCGAATCCGCCGTTCTGAATGATGTTCGTCAGCGCGCTGGCGCTCATCTGGTTCGAATAGTTCTGCGAGACCGTGTCCTGCGAATGGGCATACGACGCGCTCCAGTCCCAGTCGCCGGCAGACGGCAACGCGAACGTGCCTTTCACGCCCGTCGCGGCGCGCCAGTAATTCGAACTGACATGCACGGATTGCGACGCCGGAAACGCATAGCGCAACTGCGTCGGCACGCCGAACGGGTTGAATGGATTGCCGGCCGGCACGACGTTCGAGACCAGCGAAACGCTGCCCGTCGCCGGATCGTAGGTCTGCGTACTGGTCGTCAGGCGGCCGACGCCCCGGTTCGCGACCGTCGTATTGTTGCTCTCCCACAGATCGGCGAACGCCTGCGTCGCATCGTCGATCCTGAACTCGCCATGCAGCTTTGCGCTCAGGCGCTCGGTCCACGGCACGAGCGACGACGCGCCCGCCGTGTTGCGCTGGCAGATCGTGCCGCCCGCACCGAACGACTGCGAATTCGCGTTACCGGGTACGACATGGCCGCCATACGCACACGGATCGAGCGGCACGTTGCCGTTCGCCCTCGCCCAGTACGAAGTCGACTGGTTGGCCAGGCCGCCCGGGTAGTTCGAGAAATTCTGGTTCTCCGTCATGTCCCGGTCGGACGCGAGCACGCCGTTGTTCTTGTAGTAGCTGAGCGCCGCCGTCACGTTGAAGCGATCCGCGTGGAGGTCGCCGAAGCCGCCCAGCAGGCCGAACCGGGTCGTGCCCGCGCCTCCGCCGCCGTTCGTCGCGCCGCCATAGGCGCCGGAAAGCTCCAGCCCTTGGTAGTTCTTCTTCGTAATGATGTTCACGACACCGGCGACGGCGTCCGAGCCGTACTGCGACACCGCGCCCGTCTTGACGATCTCGATCCTGTCGATGATGTTGAGCGGCAGCGTGTTCAGGTCGAAGAACTGATCGGTGCCGTTGGCCGCGTAAGCGTAGGGTGCGACGCGCTGGCCATCGACGAGCACCAGCGTGTATTTTTCGCTCAGCCCGCGCAACGCGATGCCGGCTCCGCCGACCGCGAAGTTGGACGTCGCCGCCGAGCCGTCCCCCCAGCTACTCGATGAATTGGCCGTCACGCTGCGCAGATAGTCGGCGACCGTCGTCTGGCCGCTGTTCACGATATCCTTCGCCGTGATCGTCTGGACCTGGTTGAAACCGACCTTGTCGGCGCTGCGGATCAACGATCCCGTCACTTCGAAACGCTTGACCGTCAGCGCGTCGTGCGCGCCCGATGCCGGCAACGCCGGTGCGGCCGGCACGGCCACCGCCGACGCCGGTGCGTCGGGCGCCGGCAGGTTCTGCGCCCAGGCGGGCGCTTCAGGTATCGCAATGGAGGCGCACCACGCCCCTGCGGCAGTCAGCAGCATCACCACGCTTCGCTTCATCTTCTTGTTCTCGCGCTCATTCGCCGGCAGTGCCGGTAGGTATTGTGGAACGGACTCTATTTAGATATCCGAATTGATAAGAACGATGCGAATCGTCCTGACTCGAGATTCCGCCGGCCACGTTGCGGGCGCCTTGCCCAATGCCAGGCAATGCGGGTGACATGGGCGCTGCATCCGCAGCGCCGGTCGCATCAGGTCGAAGCCGTTCGGAAAGCCCGCATGCGCAGGCATGCGTGATCGCTCGATCCGGGTCGCGCACCTGTCGAGCAACGGGACGGGTGTCCGGCAACCGCCCGGACACCCGCCCGCATTGGATCCGGGCCTGCTCGCGTGGTCACTCGCGAGCCGCGTGCCCGACGGCCGGTCAGTCGATGACTACCGCGACCGACTCGCGCGACAGGAGGTGGTACAGCGCACCGGCAGCGAGGATGATGGCCGCGAGCGCCAGCATCAGCGTCTGGTAGCCCTGCCGGAAATCGTCGACGTGCCGCATCAGGAAAATGGCGAACGCAATGCCGCTCGCGCCACCCACGTTGTGCACCGTCCACGACGTCCCCATCGCCACGGCTGCCTTTTCGCGAGGGAGCGCGCCCAGCGCCACCAGGGTCGAGGGCCCGAGTATCGCGCCCCATCCGATACCGAACAGCAGCAGCGGAACGATGAACCAGCTTGCATCGGGCTGTCGCGCGGCGACCGACAGCAGGATCGACGCGACGACGAACAGCGCCAGGCCGGTCACGATCACCCGCGACGGGCCGAGCCGTTCGCTGCGGCCACCGATCCAGGACGACGCGATGGAGAACGTGATGGTCGCCGGCAGCAGGAACAGCCCGATGGTGATGTCGCTCTTGTGGAGCTGGGTCGAAAAGAAGATCGGCAGCGTGAGCAGCACGATGCAGTAGAAGAACGCGAGAAAGAACGTCGCGAGCAGCGCGGACAGGAACCTCGGTTCGCGGAAGAAATGAAACTCGACGATCGGATCGCGTGTGCGCAACTCGTGCCAGACGAACAGCGCCAGGGCCACGAGCGACACCGGCAGCAGCCCGAGCGTGAACCGGCCACCGTCGATCGACAGATAGCTGACGAGCGTGGTCAGGCCGACGACCAGCAACAGGCATCCCGTCACGTCGATGCGCTTGCGCGCCTGCGCCTTGAACTCCGGTATCGCCCATGCACAGAGTGCCAGGCTGATCACGATGAACGGAATGTTGATCAGGAACGCGTCGTGCCAGTCGAGTGCGCCGGCGAACAGGCCGCCGATGATCGGGCCGAGCGCGAGCCCGACGCCGTTGGCGCCGAACAGGATCCCCAGCGCCTTGCCCTGCTCGCTCTCGTCGAACGTATAGCTGACGATCGCCCCCGATACCGTGTAGAGGATCGCGCAACCGATGCCCTGCAGGAAGCGGAACGCCACCAGCAGCCAGAACTGATGCGCGAGGCCCGCGAACAACGACGCCGCGCCGAAGATCACGAGGCCGATGATCAGCAGCTTCTTGCGGCCCAGGTTGTCTGCGAGTGTCGCCACCGGCACCATGAATGCGGATAGCGCGACCATGAAGATGGACGTGATCCATTGCGTCGTCTGGATCGGGATCGAAAAATCGCGGCCGATCGCCGGAAGGATCGTGTTGACGACCGTGAGATCGATACATCCCAGGAAGCTCGCGATACAGATGCCGGTCAGCCCGACGTATTTCCGTACCTTGCTCGATGAATTACTCATGCGCCAGTGCCTCGGTGTCTTCTTCTGAATTCGACTGCGACTTTTTCTTGAACTTGACCGCCAGCCAGTTGGCGCGGGTATCGCTTCCCTGCTGCACGAAAATCTCGCGGGTCTTGCTCATCGCGGCGGTCATCTGCTTCGGGTAGATGATGAAATCGACGCCGTCCTGCGCCCACATCGGCATGATGATCGGGCATTCCTCGAGAATGTAGAAGAGCGAGCGATAGAATGCGGCCTCGTGTTCAGGCGTGCCTTGCACGAGCCCGTTTCTCTCGGCAAACACGCCGATGGTGTCATTGATCGCGTGCCGGTATTCGTGATTCGAGTAGTACTCGTTCGTGATCAGATGGTAATACTGCGAGTAGTCGTCGCGGCGCAGCAGGTCATCCCATCGCAGGATCTCGCGCCGCATCGACAGTTTCGCGAGGGTGTCGCTGTGGTCCCGGAGCCACGCGTCGCCGCGGTCGCGGCTTTTCTGATAGTTGCTGTGCGCGGAGCCGGTCACGTAGTTGTGGCGCTGCAACGTATCGGCCACGCCGATCACGCATTGCCCGAATCCCGCCACGTTGATCTTGTCGACCGTCGCCGCCAGTTTTTCGCCTTCGTGATATTCCTTGCCGACACTGATCAGCAGCAGTGCCGTTTTGCCGACGTACTCGTGCGCCTGAAATTTTCCTTGTGCCTGCAATGAAACCTTGTACATGGTCAGCTCCAGTAAACTAAGGGTTCGGTTACGGATCGGATGCCGACGAAGGCACTCAACGTGACTCGGTCGGTGCCCCGGACAGGGCGAACCGCGTGAATGAAACGCGGATTCAGGAAGATCAGGTCGCCCGCCTCCGGCTTGATCACGAGGTCGGGCGCACCCACCTGCTCGCGGCCGATCCCGTAGTGGCGATCGCCCTTGAGCGTGTCGTATTCGCGAGAATCGGGCGCGATGCGCCAGAGTTCCAGCTCGCCGCCGTGCGGAGGCACCTGCAGATAGAGGTTGGCCGACAGTTGATACTGCAGCGTCCAACCGGTGCCGGCCGGCAGCGTCCATTCCAGGTTGTCGATGTGCGGCTCGAGATCCACGCCGGGTGTCAGGTAACGGCACACGCCGACGAAGCACTTGCGCCCGTCGACGCTCAGCAGCCTCGCCCCTTCGGGCCACGCGTCGTCGAGCAAGGTGCGGAACCGGTCGACCGGCGACGCCAGCTCGCCGAACAGCGTGCGAACGCGCTCGATATTGGCGCGTGCATGCCGGTGGTAGGCCTGCCTGACCTCGTCGGATCGCACCTCCGCGTACGCGATGCCGAGCCGGGTAAATTCGACGGCATGGCCAAGCGCCCCCCGTTCGGGATGGGAAAACAGTCCCGCCTCCGCTCGCCGGATGACCGCCGGCGGCGTGAACGCACGAATGCGTATCGCGAGCGCAGTGCCTTTGCACAAATCGAGAATGTGATCGGCGGACAGCGACGCTTCGTCGACGTCGATCACTGCATGGTCAACCTCTGCCGGTCGGTTCATGGCGTGATGGTTTGAAGGAGTGAAGGAGCCGCGCGCATCAGAGCAGGTAACGGGCGCGCAGGTAATAGAACCCGCCGTTGATGCCGATCGGCGATGACACGATGTCGTACTGCGTGCCGAGGAACTGGTTCTCCGCCGGCAGCTTGCTCGGGTACACGTTGAACAGGTTGTTCGCGCCCACCGCGATTTCGAACTTGCGCGTCATCGCATAACGGAGCTCGACGTCGGTGACGTACCTCGCCGCGTTCGTGAAATGGGCGAAGCGCGTCGTCGAATAGGCATTCGGGCCGCTCCAGTAGCTCTCTTCGCCGGAGGTCGTGCCGTAACGCGTTTCATGCAGGCTGAGTGCCCATTTGTCACGGTGCCAGGTGCCGCCGACGATGATCTTGTTCTTCGGCGTCGACGACGTGATGTAGCCGACCTGCTGCGCGTTGAGCAGCGTGTTGCCGTTGGTGTCGCGGCCCACGCTCGTCACGCTCGTCGTGTTGAAGTTGATGCCGAGATCCCAGTCGACGGAACCCCACCTCGCGAAGTTGCTGTGATACGTGGCCAGGATGTCGACGCCGCGCGTGCGCGTGTTCACGCCGTTCGTGAAATAGTTCGCCGTCACGGACGGCAAGCCCGCCGGCAACGTGATGCCGGCCTGCGTCAGTGCATCGATCGCGGACTGTCCGCTATAGGTGCCGCCCTGCACGATCCGGTCGCGGATGTTGATCTGGTACGCATCGATCGTCACGTTCAGGTTCGGCAGCGGGTTGAGCACGAGCCCGATATCGAAGTTGGTCGACTTCTCCGGTTTGAGCGGCGTCGCGCCGAGGTTGCGTGCGGCCTGCGAGTTCGGTGCCAGCTGCCCGTATGCGGAAAGCGGCGAGATGTTCAGGTTCGTGAAGTATTGCTGCGCGAGCGACGGCGCACGAAAGCCGGTGCCGACGCTGCCGCGCACCGCGATGCGCGGCGTGATGTCGTAGCGCGTCGAGACCTTGCCGTTGGCGGTACTGCCGACATCGTTGTAATGCTCGAAGCGCCCCGCGAGATCCACCTGCCAGTTCGGCGCAGGCCGGGTCGCGAGATCGATGTAGGTGCCGAGCACCTCGCGCGATTTCGACAGCGCACTGAGCGGCGACAGGCCCGGCAATGCCTGGCTACCCGCGCCATAGGTCGATGCCGGATCGCCCTCGCCGACCGTATAGCTTTCGTGGCGATGCTCGACGCCGACCGACACGTTGAGCGGCGCGGGCAGCAACGGCAGGTGGAATGCGCGCGTCAGGTCCAGGTTGTTGGTCCACTGCGTGCTCGTGAAGGTCGACAGGCGAAAGCCGGTCGGCGTCGATCCGGTCGCGGTGAACAGGCTCGTGTTCGCCGAATTGACCATCCCGATGCCGATGTTGTCGCGGCCGTAGGTCGAGCTGATATCCCATGCCCAGCCGAGCAGCCGGTCGCCCTTCACGCCCGCGGTCAACGAGAAGTCGTTTTCGTTGAGCGTTTCCTGCGGGGTGAAGCCGTTCGGATAGAGGGTCGGCAGCACCGACGGCAACCGGTAGTTCTGGTAGCTGCTGCCGTTCCGGTGCGCATACGTGCCGAAGCCGTACAGCTTCGCGCCGCCTTCGAGCAGGTAGCCTGCGTTGAATGCGACCGACTCCCGCGTGCTGGCCGGCGACCCGAGAATCAGGTTGTCGTTCTGGCCGGTTCGCGGATCGGCGCCGGTTCGCACCGTATGATTCTGCCGGTTGTATTCAGCGCTCAGGTCGAGATAACCCGCATCGCCGAGCCGCAGCCCGATGTTGGCCGCATTGTTCTGCGCGAGACCGTCGCCTTGATAGGTCTGGCCGGTGGTGTTTGACAGCTCACCGCCCTTGTAGTCCGACTTGAGGATGACGTTGATCACGCCGGCAATCGCATCCGAGCCGTATTGCGCGGATGCGCCGTCGCGGAGAATCTCGACGTGATCGATCGCCGCGACCGGAATCAGGTCGACGTCGACCCCGGTCGAGCCTTGCTGCGGCCCGCGGTTCAGCGACACATTCGCGGTCGAATGGCGGCGCTTGCCGTTCACGAGCACGAGCACGTAATCGGGGCTCAGCCCGTGCAATGTCAGCGCGCTGGTCAGGTTGCCCGCATCGCCGCGCATCGCCTGGCGCGCGATCGATGGCGAGAGCTGGACGAGCGCGTCGCGCAGGTTGCCCTGCCCGGTGCGCCGCAGCGCGTCGCCGCCGATCACTTCCACCGGGGCAGCGGCATCGCGCACTTTCCGTGCGCTTTCACGCGTACCGGTCGTGACGACGACGTCCTGGACGGTCACGACGACGTCCTGGGCACCGCCGGCGGGCGTCGGGTTTGGCGTACTGCCCTGCGCCCACGCGGCGCCGCCGGCGGTAATCCAATAGGCGGCCAGCGCCAGCGAGCGGCGACGGGGATACGTCACGCGCGCATTGTCGTTTCTCTGATAAACCACTGCAAGGCCCTCATTTCAGCGAGCCGCAAGGTGTCATTTCATTCTCGCGTCACGCTTCTCGTTTGTTTTGATTTCAGTGCGTGACGCATCATCCTCCCGGTGAAACATTTTGTTAAATAACAAATGCATATTTTCATTTACCAATTTAAATGCCCGACACCGGCCTTGCATGTGATTACGCAATGGCTTCGATAATGTCGCGATTGTGTGCCGAAGAGAAATGACGTCAGTCAGACCGACGCTCGTATGAAATGGCTGAATTGAATAATTGAAGCGAATATGCGCATATTTGTGAAATGTCGATTTCGCTCGACGTGCTGCGCATTGCCTGTCTGAATCACTGCGGCGGAAACGATCGCGGCAATACCGACATCATTGCGATGGCGGAATGGTTGCAGGCTCGAGGCCTTGGGCGGCGTCGAGTCGTTTCTGTCGATGGGGCGCGCGCCGGGTGTTCAATCGGGAGCGATGGCGAGACCGCTGCCGCATCGAGATCCCCTCCTCCGGATCTCGATGAGCGAGCATCTCGATCGCCTCGCGATCACGATTCCGCTATCCCGCGTGGAAGCCAGCGTGTCCGGCTGAAACGGCAGTCTCGTGCGACCCGGCGGGATACGATTCCATCCGTCGAGTTTTTATTTCGGATCGTTCACTGCATGTATTGCTCGTTGCCGATCAGGCCGATCTTCGTCGCGCCTTCGCGCTGTGCCGACGCCAGCACCTCGGCCACCGCGCGGTAAGGCGCCGCCTGGTCCGGCCGCAGCCGGATCTCGTCCTGGTCGGCTTCGGCCGCGATTTCGCGGAACTTCGCCCCCAGCCCGGCCGGCCCGTTCACGCGCGAACCGTTCCAGTTGACCGATCCGTCCGCGCCGATGTCGATCTGCACCACCTGGGGCGGATGCGGCGGGGGCGGCGGGTTCCCCACCGGCAGGTTCATCTTCACCGAGTGCATCTGGATCGGGATCGTGATGATCAACATGATCAGCAGCACCAGCATGACGTCGATCAACGGCGTGGTGTTGATGTCCACCATCACGTCCGGATCGTCGTTGCTCCGTCCGGCGCCCACGTTCATACCCATCGTTCGAACTCCCTAGCCCCCGCGTGCGGGCGGCTCCGTGATGAAGGCGATCTTGACGACCCCGGCCCGCTCGCATGCGGTGACGACCTGGCCGATGTACCGATACGGCGTCGCCTGATCGCCGCGTACGTGCACGTCCGGTTGCGGCGTCTGTGCCGAAATCTCCTTCAGGCGCGACACCAGCGCCTGAAGGTTCACATGCTCGGTTCCCCAGAAGAGATCGCCCTGCCGGTTCACGGCGATCTCGATGCTTTTCGGTTGGGTCTGCAGCGGCTGTATCCGCTCCGCCGGCAACTGCACCTGGATCGTGTGCGTCACCACCGGGATCGTGATCAGGAAGATGATCAGCAACACCAGCATCACGTCCACGAGCGGCGTCGTGTTGATCGCCGAGATCACCTCGTCGTTATCGTCACCGCCAACGCTGATGGCCATGGCCGACTCCGCTCAGGATTGAACGGCCAGCGCCTGCGGCGACGGTGCCGCCGCCGGCGCGATGCGGCCCGCGGCCCGTCTGCCGCCCGCGAGCAATACCGTATGCAGTTGCGCGCCGAAGTTGCGCACACGTTCCATCACGGACTTGTTGCGGCGCACGAGGAAGTTGTAGCCGAGCACGGCCGGCACGGCCACCGCCAGACCGATCGCGGTCATGATCAGCGCTTCGCCCACCGGCCCCGCGACCTTGTCGATCGACGCCTGGCCCGCGATGCCGATCGCCGTCAGCGCGTGATAGATGCCCCACACCGTCCCGAACAGCCCGACGAACGGCGCGGTGGACCCCACCGTGCCCAGAAACGCGAGGCCGTCTTGCAAGCGGTTCGAGACGTTGGTGATCGAACGCTCGATGTTCAGCTCGATCCAGGTGTTGCGGTCGACCGAATCGAGCAGCGCCGAGTCGTGGTGCTCTCCCGCTTCGATCGCGTTCTCGGCGATGAAGCGAAACGGCGACGCATCGTCGAGCTGGGCCGTGCCTTCGGCCAGCGTCGGCGCATTCCAGACCTGTTCGTCGGCCGACTTCGCCCGGCTGTTCGCCCGCGCCTGCTCGATGAACTTGGTGACCATCACGTACCAGCTGCCGAGCGACATGACCACGAGCAGCGCCAGCACGAAGCGGGCCACGAAGTCGCCGTTTGCCCACAGGGCCCCCAGGCCGTACGGGTTCTCGACGGTTGCCGACGTCGCGGGTTCGGGTGGCGGCACCGGGCGTTCCGATCCATTCGAAGCAGCCGGCGCCGCCGCGATCGGCGATGCACCGGATGCGACTCGGACCGATGTCGCCGTCGTCTCCTGTGCCAGCACCGATGGCGGGGCGACCAGCGCGCCGCCCACGCCGGCGGCAATCAACAGACCTGCCGCCAGTGCGGCCCGAAAATGCTTTTTCATAAGGACTCCATAGACATGATCGATCGATTCGGAAAGCAGGCGGCGTCCGCCGCCCTGCCTGTCCCGCCTCAGTTCAGGTTGAAGGAAAACGGTACCCGCACACGCACGGATTGCCCCTGGGCGATACAGTTGAAGCGCTTGACCGCATTCAGCGCGGCACGATTGAGTATCGGATCCGCCGGCTGCGCGACCCGCAGGTTCGTGACGCGGCCGTCCGGGTCGACCGTGAATTCGACGGTCACGTCACCCGTGATGTTGTTGTCCTGCGCCTCCGGCGGATAGGCGATCGACGCGCGAACCTCGTCCGAATTCGGGCAGACCACACCAATCTCGCGGTTCACCGGCTTGGCAACCGGTACGGGTGCGGGTGCGGGCGGGGCTTCATGGACGGGTGCGGTCGGGGCCGGCGCGTCCTGATGCGTGATGGTGGCGGGCGGCGGGGCCTGCACGCGCACCTCGGGCGGCGGCACGAACGGCGGCGGCGGCGCGGTCACCCGCGGCTTCGACACGACCTTTTCGACCGGCTTCGGCGGCGGGGGCGGCGGCGGCTTCACCGGGACGATGATGCGGGCCTCGATCGGCTGCTGGACGATCTCGACGACCCGGGTCGCCAGGCCGTTCACGAGCGCCCATATCAGGACGAGATGCAGCGCGATGGCGATCGCGATGCCGCCGAAGCGGCGCACGGGGTGGGTCTGTCTTTTGCCGAACTCGCGCGGACGGCCGATTGCCGCGAGTCGGGAGGGAGAGGCGGTCGTCATGTTCAGTCCAGGGTCAATGAGATCAGGCGTCCGGCGCGGGTTTCGCGTCCGCCGGTCCGCAGGTGCACCGCCGGTCAGGCCGCAACCGGTTCGCGCTGATCGGCGGGACGCCAGCCGAGTGCCGGAGCGATCCGCGTCATGACATCGTCGAGAATCTGCAGATAATTCTCGAACGGCAGGTCGTAGGGCAGTTCAACGCGCAGTTCCCGCACCTGCTCGACCACCGGATCGGCCAGCAGCCGCTCCAGGATTTCGTCCGAGGTGCCGACGAGATCCGGCGCGTACAGCGTGCGTCGCTCGCCCTGCGGTGCCAGCGTGCGAGCATGACGCGCGTCGGCGAACGCGCGATAGCGTTCGCGCTCTTTCGCGCTCGCACCGTCGGTCGGGACGATCACGCGCCCCAGCGAGATACGCGGTGCGTGGGCCTCATGCCAATGGTCGCGATACAGCGCCAGTTGCCGCAACTGGGCGTCGATATGGCTGTCGGTGCCCTCGCCTGCGGTCACGTTGGCGATCAGCAGGTTGAAGCCGTTCCGGGCGGCCCATTCGGCCGACCGCCTGGACCCTCCGCCGTACCAGAGCCGCCCCGTCAGACCGGGCGCAAAGGGGCTCACGCGTGGCCGGACCCGGCCGGCGGCCGATTCCACGAAGGTGTCTTCGTCGCCGAGCCAGTCGCCGGCGAGATTGCGGCGCAGCCGGGCCAGGCGCGCATGCGAGAAGTCGACCCGCTCCGGATCGGTGTCGAACAGGCGTTCGCCCAGCAGCGCGCCGTGAATCGGCGCACCCGCGCTGAGTCCGACCTGGAGCCGTCCGCGCGAGAGCACGTCGACGGTGGCGAGGTCCTCGGCCAGCCGGAACGGATTCTCGTATCCCATCTGGATGACCGCCGCGCCCAGGCCGATCCGGGTCGTGCGCTGGCTCGCCGCCGCAAGAAACGTGGTGGCCGACGAGACGGCGCGCTCGAGATGGCGTTGCCGTATCCAGGCCCCGTCGTAGCCGAGCGCCTCGCCGGCATGAAACAGCTCGAGCGTCCGCTCGAATCCCGCCGCCGCATCTTCGCCGGCGTAATTTCCCGTTGCCAGGAAGGCAATCTGATCAATGCGTACGTTGCTCACTTTCGTATCCTTCGCAATCGGTCGAAAATCGAAAGGCAATGAGACATCGGGCTCGGCCTCGCGAATGGCCGAGCACATCGGATTCAAGCTGTCGTGAGGAAGCGTGGAAGGGACAGACAACTTCACACGAGTCTTCGATTATGGAGAACGTGCGACTGCCGCGTTGCGGTCATTTCTTCTATGGATATGACGCGCGCATCGAGACAGATAGCGCGCGCATCAATAATGGAATTCGCGATTGCTGCGGGACGATTCGATGCGCATCCGATCACGGAAAGGAAGCGACAGTACGGAAACCCGCGACGGACGGGTTCGACGTGGCGGGCAGGTCGATTGCCGCTTTCAACTTCATCGCCTGCTCGAGAAATGATGTGCTGCTGCGCAAGCGTGGTAACGGCTCCACGCGGGAGCCGTTACCACCTGGCTTGAGAGAAAGGAACCGATCACGACTCACGGCACCTGTCGCTGCGTGCCGGCACCGCGCCCCTGCCTGTCAGGTATGCGTCAACGCGCCGTGCTGCGTCGCAGGCACGCTTGCACGGGATCAGCCGCGGTCGTGATGTCGCCAGCCAACTTCAGTCCCCTCCCTTCAACTCGATCAACAGATCCTTCGCCGCAACCCGGTCGCCGGGCTTCACGTGCACGGCCGCGATTTCGCAATCGCGCTCCGCCGCGATGTGCGTTTCCATCTTCATCGCCTCGAGCGCGATCAGCGTCGTGCCGGCCGTCACGCGCTGCCCCGGCTGCACCGCCACCGTCACCACCGAGCCCGGCATCGGCGCGGCCACGTGCAGCGCATTGCCCGGCTCGGCGCGCTGCAGCCCGTGACGCTCCTTGCCCGCCTGCACCACCGTCTTCTGCTCGACGAGCGCCGTGCGTGACTGCCCGTTCAGCTCGAACTGCACCTTCACGATGCCGTCCTGCGCGTCCGCGTGCTGGCCTTGCAGCGACACGAGCAGCGTCTTGCCCGGCGAGATGTCGATCGCCACCTCCTCCTGCGGCTGCAGCCCGTACAGGAACGCGGGCGTCGGCACCACGGACGTGTCGCTGTACGCGCGAACGTGCGCGTAGTAGTCGATCGTCTGCTTCGGATACATCAGGTACGACGCCAGTTGCCGATCGTCGAGCGACTGCTCGCAGGCGGCCTCGGCCTGCCCGCGCGCCGCGTCGAGATCGACCGGCGGAATCTGGTCGCCCGGGCGATACGGCGCCGGCGGCTCGCCCTTGAGCACCTTGCGCGACAGCGCCGCCGGGAAGCCGTCCGGCGGGAAGCCCAGCTCGCCCTTGAACAGCGACACGACCGACTCGGGGAATGCGATGTCCTTGTCGGGATTGCGCACGTCGTCCACGGCAAGATCGTTCGCGACCATCATCAGCGCCAGGTCGCCGACCACCTTCGACGTCGGCGTGACCTTCACGATGTCGCCGAACAGCCGGTTCACGTCCGCATACGCACGCGACACCTCGGTCCAGCGATGATCGATGCCGAGCGAGCGCGCCTGCTCGCGCAGGTTCGTGTACTGGCCGCCGGGCATCTCGTGGCGATAGACGTCGGCCGTGCCCGCGCGGATCTCCGACTCGAACGGCGCGTAGTAGCGGCGCACGCCTTCCCAGTACATCGATGCTTCGTGCAGGCGATCGGCATTGAGGCCGGGGTCGCGCACGCTACCGGCCAGCGCCGCCGCGATGCTCGACAGGTTCGGCTGCGACGTGAGCCCGCTCATCGCGTCGAGCGCGCCGTCCACCGCATCGCAGCCCGCTTCGACGGCCGCGAGCACCGACGCCGCGGCGATGCCGCTCGTGTCGTGCGTGTGGAAATGCACGGGCAGCCCGGTTTCCTCCTTCAGCGCCTTCACGAGCGTCGCGACGGCCTGCGGACGGCAGATGCCGGCCATGTCCTTGATGCCGAGCACGTGCACGCCAGCCTTCTGCAGTTCGCGCGCGATGCCGACGTAGTACTTGAGGTCGTACTTCGCGCGCGACGTGTCGAACAGGTCGCCGGTGTAGCAGATCGCGCCTTCACACAGCATCCCGCTCTCGCCCACCGCGTCGATCGCCACGCGCATGTTGCGCACCCAGTTCAGCGAATCGAATACGCGGAACACGTCGACGCCCGCGCTCGCGGCCTGCTGCACGAAGAAGCGCACGACGTTGTCCGCGTAGTTCGTATAGCCGACCGCGTTCGAGCCGCGCAGCAGCATCTGGAACAGGATGTTCGGCACGCGTTCGCGCAGCAGCGCGAGCCGCTCCCACGGGTCTTCCTTCAGGAACCGCAGCGCGACGTCGAAGGTCGCGCCGCCCCAGCATTCGAGCGAGAACAGCTGCGACAGCTCGCGTGCGTAGAACGGCGCGATCGGCAGCATGTCGGCCGTGCGCATGCGCGTCGCGAACAGCGACTGGTGCGCATCGCGCATCGTCGTGTCGGTCAGCAGCACCTGCTTCTGGTCGAGCATCCACTGCGAGAACTTCTCCGGCCCAAGCTCGCGCAGACGATCGCGCGTGCCGGCCGGGATCGCCGCCGTCGTATCGATCTTCGGTAGCACCGGCTTCTGCAGCGGCAGCGCCGGCAGCGTGCGGCCGCTCATCTCCGCGTTGCCGTTCACGTTCAGCTCGCCGAGATAGCGCAGCAGCTTCGTCGCGCGGTCGCCGCGCTTCGCGAATTCAAGCAGTTCAGGGGTCCTGTCGATGAAGCGCGTCGTCACCTCGCCCGCGATGAAGGCCGGATGGTTGATCACGTTCTCGAGGAACTGCAGGTTCGACGTGACGCCGCGAATCCGGAACTCGCGCAGCGCGCGATCCATCCGGTGAATCGATTCGGCCGCCGTCGGTGCCCACGTCGTCACCTTCACGAGCAGCGAGTCGTAGTACGGCGTGATCACCGCGCCGCCGTAGGCCGTGCCCGCATCGAGCCGCACGCCGAAGCCGGCCGCGCTGCGATAGGCGGTGAGCCGCCCGTAATCGGGCAGGAAGTCGTTCTCCGGATCCTCGGTCGTGATCCGGCATTGCAGCGCGTTGCCGTTCAGCGGAATCGCGTGTTGCTCCGGCACGCCGGCCGCGCGTTCGACAAGCGTGCCGGCGCCATCAACGACATCGTCGGAAAGACCGATCCGCCCGCCTTCCGTGATGCGGATCTGCGCCTTCACGATGTCGATCCCGGTGATCATCTCGGTCACCGTGTGTTCGACCTGGATACGCGGGTTCACCTCGATGAAGTAGAACTGGCCGGTGTCGGCATCCATCAGGAACTCGACGGTGCCCGCATGCGTATAGCCAACGGCGCGCATCAGGCGCAGCGCGGATTCACACAGCGCGTGCCGGCCATCGTGATCGAGATACGGCGCCGGTGCGCGTTCGACTACCTTCTGGTTGCGCCGCTGCACCGTGCAGTCGCGCTCGTACAAATGCACGACGGTGCCGTGCGTATCGCCGAGTACCTGCACCTCGACGTGGCGCGCATTGCGCACGAGCTTCTCGACATACACCTCGTCGTTGCCGAACGCGGCCAGCGCCTCACGTCGCGCGATGGGCAACAACGTTTCCAGGTCGCGCTCGTTCTCTAGCACGCGCATCCCGCGCCCGCCGCCGCCCCAGCTCGCCTTCAGCATCAGCGGATAGCCGACTTCTTCAGCCAGCGCCTTGCAGGCGGCGAGATCGTCGGGTAGCGGCGCGGTCGCGGGCATCACCGGCACGCCGGCGGCGATCGCCGCGTTGCGCGCGGCGACCTTGTTGCCGAGCGTGCGCATCACGTCGGGCGACGGGCCGATCCAGCGGATGCCCGCATCGATCACGGCCTGCGCGAATTCGGGGTTCTCGGACAGGAAGCCGTAGCCGGGGTGGATCGCATCGACATTGGCTTGCCGTGCGACGCGCAGGATGTCGTCGATGTCGAGATACGCAGCCAGCGGCTTCTTGCCTTCGCCGATCAGGTAGCTCTCGTCCGCCTTGAAACGATGCAGCGCCAGGCGGTCTTCCTTCGAATAGATCGCCACCGTGCGGATGTTCAGCTCGGCGGCGGCACGCATCACGCGAATCGAGATTTCCGAGCGGTTCGCGATCAGGATGGACTGGATGGGGGTTGGAGTCACGGCAGCCATGAATCGTTGAAGGTTGAATGAAACCTGTCGACGCGATCCATCCGCCGCCAGATCAAGTTGCCGGTCGGTGCGCGGAGCGCGCCGGCGTTCGCTTTGCATCGGGCCCGCTTGCGGCCACCTGCATTGTTGCCACACTTTCCGGCAGCCGCAATCGGCATCGCGACGGCGAATGGTATTCAGACGACCGGTCGCGAGCCGGCACGCGGGCGCGCAGGACCGCCGGCCGGCGCTCGGCCGGAGTGCGGCAAATCGAGCGACGAACCGGGCGGCGAAACGTAGGGTGAATAAAGGGCCCGAAGCGCGCCCGATGCGGATCAGTCGCGATGATCGAACAGCGGCGCGTGATCCATCCAGTCGTAGTGGGCACTGCCGGTCGCCCAGGCCCAGTTCACGTCCACGCGCCGCGTGCCCTGCGCACCCGACGCCAGCGGCGCTTGTCGTGCGTCGACCGCATGGCCGTCCGGTGCGACGGATGCACCGCACCGCCGCGAGCCGGTGCCCGTTCCGAAGCCGCTCACCGCATCAGCTCCCCGGCGCATCATTGCGCGTCGCGGATCATGTTGCGGGCGATCACCAGTTGCTGGATCTGGGTCGTGCCTTCGTAGATGCGGAACAGGCGCACGTCGCGATAGAAGCGCTCGATGCCGTATTCGGCCATGTACCCCGCGCCGCCGAAAATCTGCACCGCGCGATCGGCCACGCGCCCGCACATCTCGGACGCGAACAGCTTCGCGCACGACGCCTCGGTGCTCACCGGCAGCTTCGCGTCGCGCCGGCGCGCGGCGTCCACCACCATGCAGCGCGCCGCATAGATTTCGGCCTTGCTGTCGGCGAGCATCGCCTGCACGAGCTGGAAATCGGCGATGGGCTTGCCGAACTGCTTGCGCTCCATCGCATACGACAACGCCATCGACAGCATGCGCTCGGCCACGGCCACGCAGACGGCCGCGATGTGGATGCGCCCCTTGTCGAGCACCTTCATCGCCGTCTTGAAACCCTGGCCCTCTTTCCCGCCGATCAGGTTGGCGGCCGGCACGCGCACGTTGTCGAAGATCACGTCGCAGGTATGCGCGCCCTTCTGCCCCATTTTCTTGTCGCGCTTGCCGAAGCTGATGCCCGGCGTCTTCGCATCGACGATGAATGCCGAGATGCCGCTCGAGCCCTTGTCCTCCGGGTTGGTGCGCGCCATCAACGTGAAGATGCCGGCATGCGGTGCGTTCGTGATGAAGCGCTTGGTGCCGTTGACCACGTAGTCGTCGCCGTCCCGGATGGCCGTGGTGCGCAGCGACGCCGCGTCGGAGCCGGACTCCGGCTCGGTCAGCGCGAACGACGCGATCAGCTCGCCGGTCGCGAGGCGCGGCAGGTAGCGTTCCTGCTGCTCGGGCGTGCCGTCGAACAGGATGCCCTGCGAGCCGATGCCCACGGTCGTGCCCAGCAGCGAGCGAAACACCGGCGAGGCCTGGCACAGCTCGAACACCGCGAGCACCTCTTCCTCCATCGTCAGCTCCAGCCCGCCGAAGCGTTCGGGAATGGTGAGGCCGAACAGGCCCATCGCCTTCATGTCGGCGACGATGTCCTCGGGAATTTCATCGGTTTCGGCTACCTGCTCCTCGTTGGGTACGAGACGCTCGCGCACGAAGCGGGCAATGGAGTCGAGCAGGCCGTTGAGCGTTTCTTGATCGCGAATCATGTCGGTACGCCTGAAAAAGGTGGAGAAAACGTCGAAATGCTGCGCCGAGCGCCGGCCCGAAACAATCACGTCGCCGAAAACGTTCCGTAGATTGAAATCGCGCTGGCTAGGCGGGGACTGGAACCGGCGACCCGGGCGGCCGGGCATCTGCCAAGGTACGGAACAAACTCCACGGATGCGTTGACCGGTGATCGGCACGGTTCCATCGTAGGGACTCGAATCAACTGCCACGCCATTCGCCATGCCGCTCCAGCCCGATCACCTGCTGTCCCGCCGCTTTCCGCCCATCGAGCATGCGTACTCGCTGCGCGATACCCAGCTTTATGCGCTCGGCCTCGGGCTCGGCGCCGACCCGCTCGACGCCGGGCAATTGCGCTACGTCTACGAAGGCAAGGAAGGCGAGTCGCTGCGCGCGCTGCCGACGATGGCGAACGTGCTCGCGTACCCGGGGTTCTGGGCGCGCGAACCGGACACGGGCATCACCTGGCAAAAGCTCCTGCATGCCGAACAGGAAATCCGGATTCACGCGCCGCTGCCGCCGAGCGGCCGCATCACGGGCACGACGCGCATCACCGGCCTGTGGGACAAGGGGGAAAACAAGGGCGCGTTCCTGCAGCAGACGCGCGACATCGCCGATGCCGACACCGGCCGCCTGCTTGCGACCGTGGTGCAGCTGAGCCTGTTGCGCGGCGACGGCGGCTTCGGCGACGGCGGCAGCACCGACCCGCTGCCGACACCGCACGCGATGCCCGACGGCACGCCCGACCACGTGTGCGAACTGACCACGCCCGCGCAGCTGGCGCTGATCTATCGCCTGAGCGGCGACCTGAATCCGCTGCACGCCGATCCCGTAGTGGCGTCCGCGGCGGGTTTTCCGCGGCCGATCCTGCACGGCATGGCGCTGATGGGCGTGGCCGCGCATGCGGTGCTGCGCACGGTGCTCGACTACGACAACACGCGCTTCGCGGGCATGCGCGTGCGCTTCACCGCGCCGGCGTGGCCCGGCGACACGTTGCGCACCGAGATGTGGGTGCGCGACAAGACGGTTTCGCTGCGCGTCACGGCTGTGGAGCGCAACGTGGTGGTATTGACCAACGCGCGGGTCGACCTGCGCTGAATCGCAATTCTTCAGGAGACACACATGGATCTGGGTTTGACCGGCAAAGTCGCCATCGTCACCGGCTCGGCACGCGGCCTGGGCGCCGCCACGGCACGCCGGCTCGCGCAGGAAGGCGCGAGCGTCGTCATCACCGACATCAACGCGGAACTGGCGCAGGCCACCGCGAAGGCGCTGCAGGACGAAGGGCTGGCCGCGCACTGCATCGTGGGCGACATCACCAAGGAAGCCGACGTGCAGCGCCTCGTCGATGAAACCGTCGCGCATTTCGGCGGCGTGCACATCCTGGTGAACAACGCCGGCGCGCCGCGCGACAAGTACCTGGTGAAGATGAGCGCGGACGACTGGGATTTCGTGATGAACGTGATGCTCAAGGGCGCGTTCCTGGCCGCGCGGGCCGTCATGCCGCACTTCATCGAGCAGGGCTGGGGCCGCCTGATCAACATCAGCTCGCGCGCGCACCTGGGCAACCCGACGCAGGCCAACTACTCGGCCGCGAAGGCCGGCCTGATCGGCATGGCCAAGGCGCTGTCGATGGAGGAAGGCCGCTACGGGATCACCGCGAACTGCGTGGCGCCCGGCTTCATGGAAACGGAAATGGTGCAGGCGCTGCCGACCTACGAAACGATCAAGGAGCGCGCGGTGGCGGCGCAGCCGATCAAGCGCGTCGGCCGTCCGGACGACATCGCCGACGCGGTGGCGTTCCTGGCCAGCGAGCGCGCCGGCTTCATCAGCGGCGAAGTGCTGCACGTCACGGGCGGACGCTACGGCTGATCGCGCGACGGCAGACCACGAACCCGAGCGGCCAGCGCGTGACAGACGCGCGATGGCGGCGGAACATTCATGACATTCAAGAGGCAACCCAGATGAAACGAGCAGCCATCGTCTCCCCGCTGCGCACCCCCGTCGGTGCGTTCGGCGGCGCGTTGAAGGGCATCCCCGTCGAGGAACTCGGCGCCACCGTCGCGCGTGCCGTCGTGGAGCGCACCGGGCTGGACCCTGCGCGCATCGACGACGTCGTGTTCGCGCAAAGCTACGCAAGCGGCGAGACGCCGTGCACCGGGCGCTGGGTCGCGCTGCAGGCCGGCTTCCCGATCGAAGTAGCCGGCATGCAGCTCGACCGCCGCTGCGGCGGCGGCGTGCAGGCGCTGGCCACCGCGGCGATGATGGTGCAGACCGGCGCGGCCGACGTGGTGATGGCCGGCGGCGTCGAAAGCATGAGCAACGTCGAGTTCTATACCACCGACATGCGCTGGGGCAAGCGCGCGGGCTCGGTCACGATGCACGACCGGCTCGACCGCGGCCGCGAGCGCTCGCAGCCGGAAAGCCGCTTCGGCCGCATCAGCGGCATGATCGAGACGGCCGAGACGCTGGCACGCGAATACGACATCACGCGCGAAGCGTCCGACCGCTTCGCCGCCCGCAGCCACCAGCGTGCCGCCGCGGCGCAGCAGGCGGGCTATTTCGACGCGGAGATCGTCCCCGTCGCCGTGCCGCAGCGCAAAGGCGATGCGCTGATCGTCAAACAGGACGAAGGCGTGCGCGGCGAAACCACGCTGGAAAGCCTCGCGAAGCTGCGCACGATCATGAAGGACGGCGTCGTCACGGCCGGCAACGCGTGCCAGCAGAACGACGCAGCAGCCGCATGCCTGATCGTCGCCGAGGACAAGCTCGACGAGCTGGGCCTCACGCCGATCGGCTGGCTGGTCGGCTGGGCGGCCGCCGGGTGCGACCCGGCACGCATGGGCATCGGCCCCGTGCCAGCCGTGCAGAAGGTGCTGGCGCGCACCGGCCTCACGTTCGACCAGATGGACCTGATCGAGCTGAACGAAGCGTTCGCGTGCCAGGCGCTGGCCTGCGTGAAGGGCTGGGGCAGCTCGATGGCGGCGCTGGAAGACAAGCTCAACGTGAACGGCTCGGGCATTTCGCTGGGCCACCCGGTGGGCGCGACGGGCGGGCGCATCATGACCACGCTGCTGCATGAAATGCAGCGCCGCCAGGCCCGCTACGGCCTGGAAACGATGTGCATCGGCGGCGGCCAGGGCATCGCGATGATCGTCGAACGCGCATAAGGCAGGAGACCAACCATGAGCCACCCTGAATCCGGCCAGACCTGGCAACCGGGCCAGCGCGAGCTGCAGAACGCCGGCATCGTGAAGCTGATGCGCGCGCTGGACGTGCCGTCGTATGACGAACTGATGCGCGTATCGATCGCCGAGCCCGAACGCTACTGGGACACCGTGATGCGCGAATGCGCGATCGCGTGGGACGTGCCGCCGACCGGCTATGTCGACCTGTCGCGCGGCGCGCAGTTTCCGAGCTGGTTCCCCGGCGGCAAGCTCAACTGGGTCAACACGATCTACGCGTGGGCACGTCATCCCGCCACGGCGCAGCAAAAAGCCGTGGTGGCCGAACGCGAGGACGGCAGCGTCAGCACGCTGACCTTCGCGGAACTGGAGCAGCGCGTGCAGGATTTCGCCGCGGGGCTCGCGCGTCACGGCGTCAAGCAGGGCGACCGCATCGGCCTGCTGATGGAAAACGGCGTCGAGGCCACCGTCTCGCTGCTGGCCATCGTGCACCTCGGCGCGCTGGTCGTGCCGCTGTTCAGCGGCTTCGGCGTCGACGCGATCGTGGCCCGCCTGTCCGCCGCCGAAGCGCGGATGGTGATTGCCTCCACCGGCTTCTCGCGCCGCACCAAGCGCGTGGACGTGCAAGGCGCGCTGCGCGACGCATGGCGCCAGTTGCCGCTGCTCGAACACGTGATCTGGAAGCGCGGCGAAGGCGACACCGCGCAGGACGCACGCGACCTCGACTGGCAGGAAACCGCGGCCGCCGCACCCGGGCAACGCAGCGCCGCCGTGTCGGTCACGCCGGACACGCCGTTCATGGTGATCTACACGTCGGGCACCACGGGCAAGCCCAAGGGCGTCGTGCATACGCACGGCAGCTTCCCGATCAAGATCGCACACGATTCGCTGATCCACTTCGACGTGCAACCGGGCGACGTCTATTGCTGGCCGTCGGACATGGGCTGGATCGCCGGCACGCTGGTGCTCGGCTGCGCGCTGCTGCGCGGCGCGACGCTGGTGTGCTACGACGGCGCGCCCGACTACCCCGACTGGTCGCGCATGTCGCGCGTGGTCGAACGCCACCGCGTCACGCACTTCGGCTCGGCGCCCACGCTGATCCGCGGGATGGCGAGCCACGAGGCACTGGCGCTCGCGGGCGACCGCTCCACGGTGCGGCTGCTGATCACGGCCGGCGAAGGCATCGCGCCCGAGCATTTCAACTGGTTCCTGCAACGCTTCGGCGACGGCACGGCGCCCGTCATCAACTACACGGGCGGCACCGAGGCATCGGGCGCGCTGCTCGCGAGCGTGCCGATCCGGCCGATTCCGCCGAGCGGCTTCAACACCGTGTCGCCTGGCGTGGCCGCCGACGTCGTGAACGCCGACGGCCAGAGCGTGACCGGCGAAGTCGGCGAGCTGGCGATCCGCGCGCCGTTCGTCGGCATGACGCATTCGTTCTGGCGCGACGACGAGCGCTACCTGGAAACCTACTGGCAGACCATTCCGGGCATCTGGGTGCATGGCGATCTCGCGCTGCGCACGCCCGACGGCAACTACTTCATGATGGGCCGCTCGGACGACACGCTGAAGGTCGCCGGCAAGCGGCTCGGGCCGGCCGAGGTCGAGGAAGTCGTGCTGGAGCTGCACGACGTGGCCGAAGCAGCCGCGATCGGCGTGGCGGATGCCGACAAGGGCCAGAAACTGGTGGTCTTCATCGTGCCCAAGCCCGGCACGGCTGTCGCGGTTGCCGAACTGGAAACGCTCGTGTCCGGTCACGTCGACAAGCGGCTGGGCCGCCCGTTCCGGCCCGGCCGCGTGCACGTGGTCGCGCAACTGCCGAAGACGCGCAGCTCCAAGATCATGCGGCGCGTGATCCGCAGCGTGTATTGCGGGCAGCCGCCGGGCGACCTGTCGTCGCTGGACAATCCCGCCGCGCTCGACGAAGTGCGCGCGGCCTCGACCGTCTCCTGACCCGCGCGACGTCCGGCCCCGGGCCGCCCCGCACCGGATCGAGCCATGCGATGCGTGCACTCGCATGAAGCGCAACCGGCATGGCCGCCTGACCGATCCCCGATCGGCCAGGCGGCCGACTTAACCGCAAACGAAACATGAAAGTACTCGAAGGCATCAAGGTCCTCGATTTCGGCCGCTTCATCGCCGGGCCGTTCTGCTCGGCGCTGCTCGCCGACTACGGCGCCGACGTCATCCGCATCGACCGCGTCGGCGGCGGCGAGGATCGCTTCATCGTGCCCGTCACCGAACACGGCGAAGGCGCGCTGTTCCTGCAGGTCAACCGCAACAAGCGCTCGATGACGCTCGATCTCGACAGCCCGGAGGGGCGCGAGATCGTGCGCAAGCTCGTCGCCGATGCCGACGTGGTGATCGCCAACATGCCGCCGCGCACGCTCAAGAGCCTGGGCCTCGATTACGCCAGCCTGTGCGCGATCAAGCCCGACGTGATCCTGGTCGCGTCCAATGCGTTCGGCAACAGCGAGGCGGTGCGCGACCGCGTGGGCTTCGACGGCGTGGGCCAGGCGCTGAGCGGCGCCGTGCACATCGCGGGCACGCCCGACCGGCCGCAGAAGGCGATGGTGCCGGTAGTCGACTTCGCGACCGCGTTTTCCTGCGCGCTCGGCGTCATGCTGGCGCTCTACGAACGCCAGCGCAGCGGCATGGGCCAGGAAGTCAGCGCATCGCTGCTGTGTACGGGCCTGAACATGGCCAGCGGCGCGCTGATCGAGGAAGCGCTGCTCGGCCTCGATCGTCACGCGACACTGAACCGCGCGTCCGGCTATGCGCCGTCCGACATCTTCAAGGCCGCCGACGGCTGGTTCATCACGCAGGTCATCGGCCGCCCGATGTTCAAGCGGTGGACCCAGCTCGTGGGCCGGCCGGAACTGCTCGACGATCCGCGCTTCGCGGACGATACGCTGCGCGGCGAGCACGGCGAATTCCTGAGCGACATCATGAGCGCATGGTGCGCGGACAAGACGCTGGCCGACGCGCTGGCCGATCTCGAGAAGGCGCGCATCCCGGCCAGCCCGGTCAACTCGCCGCGCCAGGCGCTGGAGGACGAAACCGTCAAGGCCGCCGACGTGATCCGCTGGATGGACTACCCCGGTGCGCCGAAGCAGGTGCCGATCTTCGCGACGCCGGTGACGCTGTCGCGCACGCCGCCGGAAATCCATACGCGGCCGCCGCTGACCGGTGAGCACACGGATGAAATCCTGGCGGGGATTGGTCTCGATGCGGGGACGGTTGCCGATTTGAGGGCGCGGAAGATCGTTTGAGCTTGGCGGCGCGTGGCGGCCCGCGCCCCTGGTGTTGGTGTTGACGTTGCGTGCGCGCTGGACGTTACGCGCCGGCTCGCTGCCGGACTGGCTGTGATGAAGAGCCGTCCGGCGTGCGTGCCTTTGCCGGTTTTCTTGCTGCTTTTGTCCCCTGCTTCTTCGCTCTGCTTACCGTCGCCGCATTCTCTAGCCGCATTCTCTAGCCGCATTCTCTAGCCGCATTCTCTAGCCGCATTCTCTAGCCGCATTCTCTAGCCGCATTCTCTAGCCGCATTCTCTAGCCGCATTCTCTAGCCGCATTCTCTCGCCGCATACTCCCGCCGCATCACGCTGCTTTCACCCGCAGCTTCCCCCACTTCCCGCTCCGTATCGCGCCACGGCCCGGCGGCAAGAGACCGTTCCTCGCAATCACCAAGTCGATCCCGGCCGTCTCGCACGACCGTCACCGGCCGCCACCGCTGCACGCCCGCTACCCGATCGATTTAGCCGCCCGACAAGTACAATCAGCGCTACCGTCGTAAGACAAACTTGACAATCGAACCATGGACCCGTCCCAGCTCCCTTCCCTCGCATGGTTCGTGCATATCGCCCACCATCTCAGCTTCACCCGCGCCGCCGCCGAGATGGGCGTGTCGCGCGCGGCGCTGTCGCAGAACCTGAAGGCGCTCGAGCAGCAGTTGAACGTGAAGCTGCTGTACCGGACGACGCGCGACATGTCGCTCACCGAGGACGGGCAACGGCTGTACGACACGCTGCGGCCGGCGTTCGGCTCGATCGAGCAGGCGATCAGCAGCCTGCATGAAGTCCGGCACGCGCCGTCGGGGCTGCTGCGCGTCAACACGTCCCGGGTCGCCGCCAGAACGCTGATCGAGCCGTACCTCGGCGAATTCATGGCGCGCTATCCGCTGCTTCGGGTGGAACTCGTGATGAACGACGGGATGTCGAACATCATCGCCGACGGCTGCGATGCGGGGATCCGTCTCGGCGAAAGCCTGGCTGAGCACATGGTCGCCGTGCCGATCACGCCGATGATCGAAATGGTGGTGGCCGGCTCGCCCGACTATCTCGCGCGTCACGGCAAGCCGGCCACGCCTGCCGACCTGATCGCGCACAACTGCCTGTGCTATCGCCAGACGACGAGCGGCGCCATCTATCGATGGGAATTCACGTCGACCGACATCGAGGGGCACGCCTTCGAGGTCGAGCCGAAAGGCAGCGTGGTGACGAACGACGACGACGGCATGATTCGCGTCGCGCTGCAGGGCGTCGGCCTGATCCAGCACCAGGACATCGCACTCCGCGAGCATCTGGCCGCCGGCACGCTGGTGCGCGTACTCGACGCGTGGTGCAAGCCGTTTCCCGGCTACTACCTGTACACGCCGTCGCGCGAACAGATGCCCGCGAAAGTGCGCGCACTGATGGATTTCCTCGTCGAGAAACGCGAACGCCTTGCCGTCGATCTGGGCAAGCGTGCGCCGCATCCGGCCGCGCCGAAGCGTCGCAAGGCGCCGACGCGGCGCGCGTGAGCGACTGAGCGACTGAGCGACTGAGCGACTGACAGTCGCGACGCAACGCGCTCGCCCCCGTTCAGCGCCGCAGAGCGTCGGGCCGTCGACCACATTCATCCGTTCGGCTCGATTCAGCGTGACGACGCGCACGCCGGGCTGTGAATCATCGATCACGCGCGCGTACGTCATCGGTTGGCGCCGTGAGATGTCCTCCGATACTGGCGTGCGCGCGCCAAGCACGTGCAAATCGACGCCGCCCGACACGCGTCCGGCGCGCTACCGTACGACGCCGCTGCGTTGTTCATGCAGCCTCCTTGCTGGATGGACCGACCTGCAACAGTCACCGGCCTACGCCCGCGCCTGCCTCTGCCTCTGCCTCTGCCTCTGCCTCTGCCTCTGCCTCTGCCTCTGCCTGCCGACAACCGAGGACGCTCGCGCATGACGATCCCCTTCAAGAAGCTGATCCTGCGCGGCGTCGCGCTCGCCGTCGTCGCGGCGATCGGCTACACCGGCTACATGCTGTCCCGGCTCGCC
>NZ_JAAGPE010000356.1:0-8453 GCF_017104605.1 Burkholderia sp. Ac-20384
TAGCCGCTCCCGGGCGATGCGGATCGCCGGTGCGACGCCCGCCGGCGGCAGCGTGCGGTTCGCGTGCCGGGCCAGCAGCCCGGCGACGAGCATCACGAGCGCCTCGTCGCGGGCGAGCGGCTGGGATTCCCCGGCAACGATGCGCGCATGCAGCCGGCCGACCGAGGCTGCGAGCCGCGTATCGCGCACCGCCGGATGCGCCAGTTCGACGCCGCCAAGGCCTTCTTCGGCCGCGACGCCCGCGACCAGCGCGGGCGCGAGGTACAGCATTCGCCAGCGTCGGCCGGTGCCGGCCTCGATCGGCGAGCCGTCGTGCATCTCGCCCGGGTTGACCATGATCGCGTCGCCTGCCAGCGCGTCGACCTGCCCGCGGCCGCTCCACGATCGGTGCGCGCCGCTGACGATCACGCCGACCCCGAATTCGTCGTGCGCATGGCGCGGAAATGCACGGTCGGATTCGAGGCTGATCGCCTCGATGCCTTCGCCGGTCCGTCGGTAATGGGTGACGCGATGCATGTGCGCTCCTCGCGCCGGTCGCGGCGCGGATTTCGTGCACTTTAGCGCGTTCCGGCGCCGCGCGCCCTTCATCCTTTTGGCCGATACCGCGCGGCGCGCGCAGCCCGCACCATGTGCACATGAGCAGCGTACATGGCCCGCCGGGCCTGAAGCTGCGCGGGAGACGGCAGGTGGAACGACAGGATCCGGTATTCATTCAGGTTGGCGCGCTCGCGGACGGCTTCGCGCCGGAAGCGAACATCCTCGCATCCGTCGACGCGCTCGCCGGGCGGACGCTTGCGCTCGGCGACGCAGCGGGTGCGTGGCGCGTCTATACGTTCGAGCCCGGCGCGCTGCAGTGGCGTGATGCGGCGACCGACACGGGCGGCCGCGAGCCGTGCCGCGTCACGCGGCTGCGCGACGGGCTGTACTTCGTCGACTACATCGATTCGACCGCCCGCGCGACGTCGGCCAGTCTCGTGATCGATCTCGACAACGGCGTATGGACGTCGGTGGTCGGCGTGTTGCCGACCGAAGCCGACACGCGTATCGATGCATTTACGCGAGTTGCCCGCGGGCTGCCGCTGACCGGTGTCGAGGCCGAGTTCCGGCATGGCACGCTCGGCGGCCACACGCAGCCGGGGCGGCTGCACGGGCCCACGCGCGAGCTGATCGGCAAGCGGACGATGTATCGCTACAGTCCGACCGAATGCTACGAGCACATCTACCTGAACGAGAACTTCTACGCTTGGCAGTGCCTGCAGGGTGTCGAAGGCGGCCTGGCCGATGTCGATCGCTGCCATTACTTCAGGATTGCAGACGAGCTGTATCTGTTCGTGTGGCGCGAAAAGGTGGTGCCCACGCTCGGCGTCGTGCTGATCGACCTCGCGCAGCGCAAGACCGACGGCAAGATCTTCGGCTACCAGGGCGGCGATTTCGGCACGCTGTCGAACTTCCCGATCGGCGCCCACGCGCAGGTGCTGAACGACACCGTGCATCCGCTCGGCGGCGAGGCGCAGCGATGAATGCCGTGCCGGGCAGCGGCCGCTTGCGTGCGGATTTCAGCGGGCGCGTCGTGCTCGTCACGGGCGCCGCGCAGGGGATCGGCGCGGCGATCGCACGCCGTTTCGCGGAATCCGACGCGTTCGTCGCGCTGGCCGACCTGAACGGCGAGGCGGCCGCCGCTCAGGCCGATGCGCTCGCGAGCACGGGCGGCGAGGCGCGCGCCTATCGGGTGGATGCCGCCAGCCGCGACGAACTGGGCGCGCTGGTCGCGGCGGTCGAGCGCGACGGTGGCCGGCTCGATGTCGTCGTCCACAATGCCGCGTATTTTCCGCTGACGCCGTTCACGCAGATCGACGAGCCGACACTCGACCGGACGCTGTCGGTCAACCTGTCGGCGTTGTTCTGGCTCGCGCAGGCCGCGTTGCCGGCGTTCGAGCGCGCGGGAGCGGGGCGGCTGCTCGTCACGTCGTCGGTGACGGGGCCGCGCGTCGTGTATCCGGGGCTCGCGCATTATGCGGCGTCGAAGGCGGGCGTGAACGGCTTCATTCGTGCGGCGGCACTGGAGCTCGCGCGCCGCAACGTGACGGTCAACGGCGTCGAGCCGGGCATGATCCGCACGCCGGCGGCCGGCAATCTCGGCGACGCATCGGTCGCGGCGCAGATCGCGCGCGACATTCCGCTCGCGCGGATGGGCGAGCCGGAAGATATCGCGAACGCGATGCTGTTCCTCGCGTCAGCAGATGCCGCGTACATCACGGGGCAGACGATCGTCGTCGACGGCGGTGCGACGTTGCCCGAGAGCGGGGCGTTGCTTGGCGGTGAGTGACGGTGGGCCGGGTAACGATCGACGCGGCAGGGTGATCCCGGCGGCCCGCTGCGAGCTTGCGCGGCGGGCTCGTCGTGTTCCGTCGCGGGCATCTGCGCGTCAGTCCGGCTTCCCGTCATGGTCTCCGAGCGGTCTGTCGGGCCAGTCCACCCAGCGGTCCGCGCGGGTCAGCTCGTACGCCTCGTTCATCGGGTAGCGGATGCGGTTGTCGTCGCGCGGGCGTTCACCGATCACCATCAGCCGGACGTCGTCCTTCGTGTTGTTGATGAAGGTGTGGCAGATGCCGGTGCCCGCCGGAAACGCGATGGATTCGCCTTCGGCAACGGGGTAAAGCACGCCGTCGATCCAGACGTCGGGCTTGCCTTCGAGCACGTACACAAATTCCTGCTCGGTGCTTTCGGCATGCGGATAGGACGTCCGCCGGCCTGGCAGAAGCCTCACGTGATGGATGCCGATACGCGTGATGCCGAGTTCGGCGGAAAGCGGTGCGTCCAGCGCCATCGGCTCGGTGTCGCCGCGATAGCAATGCGCTTCCGGTTCTTCGAGCTCGGTCCAGTGCTTGATGAAGTCGGGGCGGGTCATCGGTTGCACTCCTTTCGGGGGATGTCGAGGGTAGCGGTTCAGGCGCCGACGTTAGCGGTGAGTCGTACCCCATCTCGGCGAATGGACCTCGGCCGATAACTTACCAGCGAATGCGGCAGGACGATTGCTCGTCGAATTTCTCGAGCGGTCGTGGCAGCAAAGCCGGCAGGCGTGATCTTGGCCGCCGGCCATGCGGGATGTCAGGTGCCGGGCGGCGAGATTCATGGCGGCCCGGATGTCGCGGATCGGGTGGTCGACGACATCCACGGAGATCAGCACCGAACCTCTTCTTGCGTTGCGCGAAAAACGTCGGCGTCGCTGCGCACAAGTGCCGCCCGCCGCGTATCGCCGCGACTACAGCCAGCTGTTGCGGATGAACTCGACGATCGAATAGCGGCGGTGCTCGAGATCGTGCTGCCGAACGGCGTCGACGATGCGCGATACACCGTCCGCGTAAGGCGTCGCACCCACCACGCGCGATTCGAACTGCAGGCTGCACGCACCGTCGTCGATGCGGATCCGGTGAATCGCGTGGCGGCCGAGCTGGTCGTCGGCGACCGCGAATTCGCTGCGCTGCACGTCCGGGTCGCGCACGGAGCGGATGTCTTCCGGCCGCACGCCGAGCGACTGGCCGATCCCGACGGCCGTGCCGGGGACAGACGTCTTGCCGGCCTGGTGCGACTCGGTCAGGCTGATCCGGCAGTCATGAAACAGGTGGCCGCTGGTTTCCAGCATGCTCATGAACTTGAGCATCAGGATGTTCGTGTTCGGACAAAGCACGACCGGGAACGCGTGCGAGCCGGTTTCGAGCTCGGAGCCGGTCGACAGTTCGACGAGTGGCGATCCGGTGGCCTCGCAGAACGCGATGACGTCAGGGAGTTCGCGGCCGGAACCGGCGTGCACGACGATCGTTCGGGCGTCGCTACGCTGCCCATTGTTGCGCGCGCTGTCCGACCAGGGGATCACGCGGCAGGTGGCCGGGTCGAGCCGGTGTGCGTCGAGCAGCTCGCTGGCCAGCTTGCCGGTTCCTACGACGAGTACTTGCATGGAATTGACGGGTTGAAGTTCAGGATTCGGGACGGGAGCGGCGCGGGCCGTCGTCGGGTGCCTCGGCACGGTCGCGGCGCGTGGCGCCGGCGCGGCCTCGCGCATTATGCCCGGCCGCCCGCCTGCGTGCCCGCCGGGCCTCGCCGGCGGGCGGCCCGGTGCGTCAGCTTGCCGACACAGTCGGCAGCCACGCATTTGCTGCGTTTTGCGTCGCGAGTTGTTTCGCGATCGAGCGCGCGAGGCGGTCCGTATCGGACGCCACCGTGTCGTGCTTCACTTCCGACACGCCATGCAGGCCGGCGCCAACCGCCGCCGACGTCGCGAGGCGGCCTGCCGCCGCGCCGACCCCGGCGGTTTCCACCATGCCGGGCAGATGGCCGCTGTTCGCGCTGGACGAGAACGTGCCGAGCGGCTGCGGCGCGCCATGCGCCGGCTGGAACAGCACGGTGACCGATGCCTTCACTTCGCTCTTGCCTGCGCCGAGCCCGATCAACGTGCGGCGGCGGCGGTTGCCGGCGTCGATCGACTCGAACCGGCCTTCGACGACCAGCGCGTCGCGTCCGTCGGGCACCGGGCCGCGCAGCGCGGGGATGCCTTGCGACCGGAGTTCGCGCACGAGGGCGTCGGCGAGTTGCTCACGGGTCTTCAGCGCGCTCTGCTGGCGCTGTACGTCGGCGGACGAGCCCTTCGCGAGGGTCGCAATCTTGCTGATCATCCCGCCGTCGACCTTGACGTCGGTCGTGTCCACATCGAACGGGGACACATAGACGACGTCCGCACGAACCTGCGGCTGCGTGTGGGCGGTCGGCGCGGCGGTCATGGACGTGGTCGCGGTCGATGCGCAGCCGGTCATCGCGAGGGTGCCGGCGATCAGCGCGACACTGGTCAGACGTTTGGCGTGGGCAGCAAGTGCGTGAAGGGAAGAAAACATGTCGATCTCCGTGGCCTGGGTGAAGTTGCCGATACTGTCGCGGCATTCAGGAACGCGAACGATCGGAAGCGGGGCGTGATCGCTGGCTGGGGAGAGGTTTCATGCCGTTGCGCAACACGCAGGCGCAAGTATGCGGAGGTCAGGCTTGATACGCCACGCAGGAATTATGTCGGCGCATGTCACATGCCGCTGCGCGCGGATACGTGCGGCCGTGGGGCTGCGAGGCAGATAGTCGATCAGACGGTCAGACGGTCAGACGGTCAGACGGTCAGACGGTCAGACGGTCAGACGGTCAGACGGTCAGACGATCAGAAGGCCAGAAGGCCAGAAGGCCAGAAGGCACACTACAGGCGGCAGGCGGCAGGCGGCAGGCGGCAGGCGGCAGGCGGCAGGCGGCAGAAGGCAGAAGGCAGAAGGCAGAAGGCAGAAGGCAGAAGGCAGAAGCCAGAAGCCAGAAGCCAGAAGCCAGAAGCCAGAAGCCAGAAGCCAGAAGCCAGAAGCCAGAAGCAAGAAGCAAGAAGCAAGAAGCAAGAAGGCAAACAACCCATCACGCCGACAGCGATCGCCGCACCGCCCCCGACGCATCGAGCGGCAACGTGACGACCGCCTCCAGCCCGCCGCCATCGCGGTCGCGGAACGTCAGCGAGCCGCCGTGCAGGCGGGCGATCCGCTCGACGATCGCGAGTCCGAGGCCCGTGCCGCCCGCATGGCTGCGCGCGTTCGCCCCGCGGCTGAACGGCGCCTTGAGCCGTTCGAGTTCGGCCGCGCCGATACCGTTGCCGCGATCGCTGACCACCGCATACGCGATGCCGCGTTCGGTCCACGTCCGCACGCCGAGGCCCGTCCGGCCGTAGACGACCGCGTTCTGCATCAGGTTCATCAGCAGCCGCATCAGGCTGATCGGACGGAATGCGAACGCGGGCACCTCGCCTTCGTCGAAGTCGAATTCGTGGCCGAGCCCCGCGAAATCCGCGACGAGCTGGCCGATCAGCGCATTCAGGTCGCCGGTTTGCGGCGTTTCGCGCTCGCCGCTGCCCGCGTAGTCCATGAATTGCTGCAGGATCGTATCGATCTGGTCCAGGTAATGCTCGGTCGACGTGGTGAGCGCGTCGTGCGTGCCGCGCGGCAGCGCCATCGCGATCGCCAGACGCAGCTTGGTGAGCGGCGTGCGGATGTCGTGCGACACGCCGGCCAGCATCAGCGAGCGGGTCGCTTCCGCCTGTTGCAGCGCGTCGGCCATCTGGTTGAACGCGCGGCTCACGTCGGCGATTTCGGTCGGGCCGTCGGTGGGGAGCGGCGGCGGGCGCTCGCCTGCGCTGACGCGCTGCGCCGCGCGCGCCAGCGCGTCGAGCGGCCGGTTCAGGTGGAGCTGGATCAGGTAGCCGGTCAGCGCCGCGAGCAGCGCCAGCCCGACCGACAGCACGAGAGCCGTCGTGATGCCGCTCGCCTGCGCGTCGGCGGCCATCGGCAGCGGCACCCACACCGGCGAGCCGGCCACATGCAGCCGGATCCACAGGCGTTCGTCGTCGCCCGATTGCCAGCGCGCCGGAAGGTCGGGCGGCAGGTGGCGTTCGAGCGCCTGCATGAACACGTCGCGCTGCCAGGTGCGGAAGAAGGCCGCCAGGTTCGGCGCTTGCGGCGGTGTGGCGGGCGGCAGCGCGGCCTGGCCGCCGAACTGCGCGATGACCGTGCCGCCAGCATCCGGCGGCAGGCTGGCGAGCGTGCGGTCGAGCAACTTCACATAGTCGGAGAAGACGATCGAGGCCCGCTCGATGCGCGGGCGCTGCACGTAGTGCAGCAGCACGGTGAGCGAACAGGCGAGCGACAGCGCGACGAGCGCCACCAGCAGCGCGATGTTGCGCGCAAGCAGCGAGCGCGGCAGCGGGATGCGCATCACGAATCGACGCCGGCTACCAGCATGTAGCCGATGCCCCAGACGGTCTTGATGAAGCGCGGCTTGCCGGGATCGTCCTCGACGATCTGGCGCAGCCGCAGGATCTGCACGTCGACGCTGCGGTCGAGTGCGGCATGGTCGCGGCCGCGCGCGCGGGCGAGCAGGTTCTCGCGGCTCACCGCGCGGTTCGGCGACGAGCCGAGTGCGTGCAACAGCAGCATCTGCGCCGAATGGATTTCTACGGGCGTGCCGTCGCGCATCAGCGTCTGCTGGCCGACGTCGAACGTGAATGCGCCGAAACGCAACCGCTGCGACGTGACCGTCGGCTCGCCGGCCGCCATCTTCTGTCGCCGCAGCAGCGCGCGGACGCGGGCCACGAGTTCGTCGGGGAGAAACGGCTTCGCCAGGTAATCGTCGGCGCCCGTCTCGAGGCCGACGACCTTGTCCGCGGCGTCGCCTTTCGCGGTGAGCATCAGGATCGGCAGCGTCTGGCCTTCGGCGCGCAGGCGCCGGCACACGCTCAGGCCGTCCTCGGGCTCCATCATCAGGTCGAGCACCAGCAGGTCGTACGGTTCGCGTTGCAGCAGGCGGTCGAGCCGCTTGCCGTCGGCGACCGCACGGACCTGGAAGCCATGGCCGGTCAGGAAGCGCTGCAGCATGTTGCGCAGCTCGGCTTCGTCGTCGAGCACGACGATCCTGCAGGACTGTTCCATCGCTTGCCTCCCGGTGCCGTGCGCGGCCGGATTGTCGTGCGGGTTCAACGGGCCGCCATGCGCTGGCGCATGAAACCGGCGAGCTGCTCGAGCGTGACGTAGCCGTTGTGCTGCGTGTCGATTTCGTCGAAATGCTGCGCGACCATCGGCATGCCCGCGGCGGCCTGCTCGCGGGTGAGCTTGCCGTCGTGCGTCGTGTTCGCGTTGGCGAAGCGGGTCTGCAACTGCATCAGCGCGCGTTCGACGCGTGCACCGCCGTTCGCCGCGCCGGGCGGCACCTGCTGGGCCGACGCTGCTGCTGAGACGATACACAAAACGACGACGGCAATCATCTTCTTGATGGACTTCATGGGGTTTCTCCTTGCGTGGCCGACGGTCTGCGCCGGCCGGGTGGTTGATGAAACGGATGGAAAACGAAACGAAACGAAGCGGAACGCCGCGGCGCCGGGTTACGCCCAGTGCGCCGGCACCCACACGCGGCCGGCCCAGTGGGCGGGCACCCAGATGACGGCGCGCGGCGGGTGAGCGACATACACGGCGCGCGGGGCGACGTACACCGAGCGCGGCAGCGGCGGTGCGAGGTACAGGACCTTCGGCGGTGGCGGTGCGACGTAGACGACGCGCGGCGCGGTCGTGACGACGACAGCCTTCGGCGGTGCAACACGCACGACCTTCGGCGGGGGCGGCGGCGTGACGATGACGGCGGCCGGCACGGGCCGCGGGGCGGCCGCGTGCCCGGGGAGTGTGCCGCCCGGCGCGCTCCGGTCGAACACGGGCCGCCCGCGCACGCTGGGCGGATCGAGCGTCTCGAATCCGCTCAGGGCGTCCGGTACCAGCGCCGGCGTACATGACGAGGACGTGTTGCAGGCCAAGCGTTACCAGCTTGCCGGTCGGCAGCACTTCATCGCACGGATGGACCGTGTTCGATTGCATCTGTCTCACTCCATGATCTTGTTTTCG
>NZ_JAAGPE010000357.1:0-8365 GCF_017104605.1 Burkholderia sp. Ac-20384
TCCCGCTCGCACCGCCACGCCGGCACCGGCACCGACACCGGCCGCCGCGATCCGCGCGAGCGAAACACCTGCTGCCCCGGCCCCCGCACCGTCGGTTCCTCCCGCACCGCCCAAGCCGCGCGAACCCGACCTCGTCGAGCGCGCATTCCGCGCCGCGCGCGACTGGCTGCTCGGCGGCAACACGGTCGTGCGCGTCGGGATCATCGTGCTGTTCTTCGGTGTCGCGTTCCTGCTCAAGTACGCAGCCGACAACAACATGCTGCCGATCGAATTCCGCCTCGCAGGCACCGCGCTCGCCGCGGCCGCGCTGCTCGCGATCGGCTGGCGCGTCCGTACGCGCCGCGCGGCGTACGGGCTCGTGCTGCAGGGCGGTGGCGTCGGCATCCTGTACCTGACGATCTTCGCCGCGACCAAGCTGTACGCGCTGCTGCCCGTCGGCGCCGCGTTCCCGCTGATGGTTGCGGTGTGCGCGCTGAGCGCGTTCCTCGCGGTGCGGCAGAACGCACTGCCGCTCGCGTTCATGGGCACCGCCGGCGGCTTTCTCGCGCCGGTCCTGCTGTCGACCGGCCAGGGCAACCACGTCGCGTTGTTCAGCTACTACGCGCTGCTGAACGCGGGCATCTTCGCGATCGCCTGGTTCAAGGCCTGGCGTCCGCTGAACCTGCTCGGCTTCGTGTTCACGTTCACGATCGGCTCGGCGTGGGGCGTGACGGCCTACCGCCCCGCGCTGTTCGCGAGCACCGAGCCGTTCCTCATCCTGTTTTTCCTGATGTATGTCGGCATCGCGCTGCTGTATGCGGTGAAGCGCGAAATCGCGTTGCGGCACTACGTGGACGGCACGCTCGTGTTCGGCACGCCGATCGTCGCGACCGCGCTGCAGGCGTCGCTCGTGAAGGACATGCCGTTCGGGCTCGCGTGGAGCGCCGTCGCGCTGTCGGCGTTCTACATCGTGGTCACCGCGTGGCTCGCGCGGCGCCGCGACCGCCTCGCGCTGCTGTTCGAATCCACGCTCGCGCTCGCGGTGATCTTCGCGACGCTGGCCGTGCCGCTCGCGTTCTCGGGCCCGACGACCAGCGCCGCGTGGGCGATCGAAGGCGCGGCCGTCGTGTGGCTCGGCGTGCGCGAGAAACGCATGCTGCGGTTCGGCTTCGGCCTGCTGATGCAGGTTGCCGCCGCCGGCGCATTCTTCACGAGCCTGCTCGGGCCGGCCGACGCCACCGCACTGCCGGTGCTCAACAGCCCGACCATCGCGATGCTGCTGATCGCGCTCGCCGGCCTGTTCACCGGCTGGTGGCTGCACGGACGCGGCGAAGCGCGCGCGTGGCGTGCGTGGATGCCCGAGATCGGTGCCGCCGCCGCTGCATGGGGGCTGCTGTGGTGGGTAAGCGGCGGGCTGCACGAGATCCTCGTCTACGCGAGCCGTCACGTCGACCTGCATGCCGACCGCTTCGTCGTCGATTCGACCGCGCTGTTCGCGGCCGGCACCGCGTGGCTCGCGCATGTCGCGCGCCGCCGGCTGGCATGGCCGCTCGCCGAATGGCCCGCGCTCGCGCTGACGCCGGTGCTGGCGCTGCTTGCGCTGCGTGCGTTCGATGCCCACGAAGCGCCGCTGTCGGGGATGGGCGCGTTCGCCTGGCCCGTCGCCGTCGGCGCAGGCCTCGCGCTGCTGTGGCGCCAGTCGCGCGGCACGGCTGGCGCCGATTCCGCGCAACGCACGGTGCCTGGCGTCGCGCCATCCATCTCGGCAGGCATCATCGCGCCGCTGCATACGCTGATGTTCTGGACCGTGTGCGGGCTGCTGTCGCTCGAAGGCTTCTGGCGCCTGCGCGCGTACGTGCCCGAGGGCGCGTGGAGCTGGAGCGCGTGGGCCTACGGCTTCGGTGCGCTGCTCCTGCTGGTGTCGGGCCCCGGCTCGCGGCTGCGCTGGCCCGTCGCGGCGTTCCCGCGTGCGTACCAGGTGTGGGGCGCGGCACCGCTCGCCGCACTGCTGTGGCTGTGGAGCATCGCCAGCGTGATCAGCGACGGCAACGCGGCGCCGCTCTTCTGGCTGCCGCTGCTCAACCCGCTCGACATCGCGCAGTTCCTGGTGTTCGTCGCGTTCGCCGTGTGGCTGCGCCGCCTGAAGACGCTCGGTATCGCGTGGCATCCGCGCGTCGTCGACTACGCAGCGATCGCCACCGTGTTCCTGTGGTTCAACGCGCTGATGCTGCGCACGCTGCATCACCGCTTCCACATGATCTACGACACCGACACCGTGCTGTCGTCGTTCGGCATCCAGCAGGTGTTCATGGTCGGCTGGAGCCTGTTCGCGTTCGCCGGGATGTGGCTGACGCGCCGCGACGGCATCGCCCGCGTGTGCGCGCTCGCGTCGCTGCCGCTGATCGTCGTGATGTGGGTGTGGACCTTCTACGCGAACTTCACGCAGGACGGCGGAAGCTGGGCGCGGGTGCCGCTCTTCAACCCGCTCGATCTCGTGCTCGCGGTCGTTTATGCGCTCGCCGCGACGTGGTTCGTGCGTGCGCGCAAGCTCGGCTGGTCGTTCGACATCCATCGCGTCGCGCTGCTGAGTGCGGCCGGCGCAACCGCGTTCCTGTGGCTGAACGCGATCCTGCTGCGCACGCTGCATCACTGGGCCGGCGTGCCGTACGAACTCGGCGCGATGGCGGAATCGACGCTCGTGCAGGCGTCGGTGTCCGTGTACTGGACGCTCTGCGCGCTTGCAATCACGATCTGGGCGACGCGCCGCGGGCTGCGTCCGCTGTGGTTCGTCGGCGCCGCGCTGCTCGCGCTCACGGTCGTCAAGCTGTTCCTGTTCGACCTGTCGCACGTGACCGGCATCGAGCGCATCGTGTCGTTCATCGGCATCGGCGTACTGCTGCTGTTGATCGGGTATTTCTCGCCGCTGCCGCCGAAGGCGGCGGCGCAGCAGGACGACAAAGTATGAAACGACTCACCGCCCTGTTCGGACTAAGCCTGCTCGCGTCGTTCGCAGCGGCCGACGGCATGCCGGGCGCCGGGCACGCCGCGCAGCGCTTCTCGCTCGACCTCGACGGCACTGCCGCGTATTACCAGCTCACCGTGCCGCAGCCCGTTTACGCGGCGAGCCGGCGCGACGATCTCGGCGACGTGCGCATCTTCAACGGCGCGGGCGAACCGGTGCCGTATTCGCTCGACGCGCCCGCAGCGGCCGTGCCGGCCGTACCGCCGACACGCACGCCGGTGCACTGGTTTCCGCTGCCGCCCGCCCGCGCCGACAACGGCAACGCGCCGCTCGGCGTGACGGTCGGCCCGGACGGCGCGCTGCGCGCGGGCGTCGCCGCCCCGGTGCCCGCAAAGCACGGCGCGGATCTCGTCGACCTGTCGCATGCGGACGGCGACATCGACGCGCTGCTCGTGCACATCGGCGACGACAGCTACCAGGGGCGTGTCTCCGTCGAAGCCAGCGACGACCTGCGCAGCTGGCGCTCGCTCGGCAGCACGCAGCTCCTGAAGGTCGGCCACGGCGACGACATGCTGGTGCAGGAACGCATCGCGCTCGAAGGCGCGGCACCGCGCTACCTGCGGCTCGACTGGCTCGACGGCGCGCCCGCGGTTACGTCGATCGACGTCGAAACACACCCGCGCGATGCGCGCGGGACCGACACCGCGTCCGTGCCGCGCCAATGGCGCGACGCCGTGCGCGTACGGGCCGGCGGCACGCCTGGCGAGTACCTGTTCGACACCGACGGCGCATATCCGGTCGACCGCGTGCGCATCGACCTGCCACAGCCGAACACCGTCGCGCGAGCGACGTTGCAGAGCCGCACCGACGCGCAGGCGCCGTGGCGCGACGTCGCGGGTGCCGTGCTGTTCCGGCTGCAGGGCAAGGCCGGCGAGCAGCGCAATCCGCCGCTCGAGTTCGCCGCGAATACTGATCGCGCGTGGCGGATCATCGTCGACATGCGCAATGGCGGCTTCGGCGGCGGCCAGCCGGCCGTCGCGATCGGCTGGCATCCGGCCGCGCTGACGTTCGTCGCGCGCGGCACACCGCCGTTTACGCTCGGCGTCGGCGATGCGTCGCGGGTGTCGTCAGCCGTGAGTCGCGACGCGCTGCTGGTCGGCATGGCGCCCGAAGTGCGGCCCGCGCGCGTCGGCGCGGCGTTGCCGGTGTCAGCGGTCGCACCGGCGCCGGCCGTCGATACGGACGCACCGCGCCGCTACGTGCTGTGGGGCGCGCTGGTCGTCGCGGTCGGCGTGCTCGGTACGATTGCATGGCGCCTCGCGAAAGGCGGCGGCGATACGCGCGGCCGCGACGAGTGACGCAAAGCGGTCGTCGCCCGTCTTTACACGCCATTTATCGGGCGCACCTGTTTCTTTCGACGGTCGCAATGCATAACTGCGTACAGTCGTCGCATCGGAACCACGATGCGACGACATGCAGGAAACCTATCCACCGTATGACCGGCCGGCGCCGCGCACGCACGTGCGCCCGGCCCTGCGGCTGAAGCGCTTTCTGCCGCTCTTCCCGATCGTGCTGCCGCTGTCGATCGCATTGCCCGCGCATGCCGACGACACGCCCGCAGCACCGGTCACCGCCGCCAGCACGCCCGAAGCATCGCCGCCCCCCGCCCTCGACACGATCGTCATCGCGCTGCGCAACCGCTTCCACGTCGCGTATGCCGACGCACGCACGATCGCGCGCGCGGTGCAGACCGAATCGGATCGCTACGGGCTTGCCCCGGCGCTGCTGCTCGCGATCATCGCGGTCGAGTCGGGCTTTGATCGCCACGCGGTCAGTGTCGCGGGTGCTCGCGGGTTGATGCAGGTGATGCCCACCGCCCATCGCGATCTCGTCGCGCATGTGAAGGATCTTTCCGATCCGGCCACCAACGTGCGGATCGGCGCGGCGATCTTCCGCGGCTATCTCGACGATGCAGATGGCGACGTCGAAACCGCGCTCGTGCGTTACAACGGTGGCACGAGGCGCTATGCACAGCGCGTCGCATTGCGCGCGCAGCAGTTCGATGCGCAACTGCGCCGCTCGAACGGCGCGGCGAGCGACGAGCTGCGGACGGCCGCGAACCCTTAAGCGCGTCGCTACCGCGCGCCGGCAAGCCGGTAGCCGACACCCGTCTCCGTCACGATGTACACGGGCCGCCGCGGATCGCACTCCAGCTTGCGCCGCAGGTGGCCGACATACACGCGCAGATAGTGCGCATCCTTGCCGTGCGCCGCACCCCACACCTCGCTCAGCAGACGATCGTGCGTGAGCAGCCGGCCCGCGTGATGCGCGAGCGCAGCCAGCAAGCGGAATTCGATCGGGCTCAGATGCACGCGCGCCCCGCCGCGCAACACCTGGCGATCGGCGAGATCGACGGTCACGTCGCCGAAGCACACACGTACCGCATCGAGGCGCCCGCCGCCGGCTTGCCGCCGCAGGTGCGCACGAATCCGCGCGATCAGCTCGGCAGCGCCGAACGGCTTGGTCAGGTAGTCGTCCGCACCCGCGTCGAGCGCTGCCACCTTGTCGCTTTCCGCACTCAGCGCCGACAGCACGATCAGCGGCACAGCCGAGCACGCGCGCAGCGCACGAATCAGGTCGGTGCCGCCAATGTCGTGCAGGTTCGTGTCCGCGACGATCAGGTCGGGCCGTCGGGCACCGACGGCCGCCACGCCCGCCGCACCGGTCTCGGCCTCGCAGACGTGCATGCGTTCGGCCTTCAGCGCGACACGGACGAAATGCCGGATGAACCTGTCTTCGTCGACGATCACGATGACGACGGTCGGTTCGCTCATCCGGCAGCGTCTCCGTCCGGTGCTTCATGCGCGCACAAACGCGCCGCATAGTGCGTGTCCATACTCAAGCCCATCCGCATGCCACCAGCACCATGTCGATCAGCTTGATGAACGGGAACGGCAGCAGCACGCCACCGAGGCCGTACAACAACAGGTTCCTGCGCAGCAGCGGCGCGGCACCGAGCGGGCGATAGCGCACGCCCTTCAACGCGAGCGGGATCAGCGCGACGATGATCAGCGCATTGAAGATCACCGCCGACAGGATTGCCGACGACGGCGACGCGAGATGCATCACGTCGAGCACGCGCAATTGCGGATACGTCGTCGCGAACGCGGCCGGGATGATCGCGAAATACTTCGCGACGTCGTTCGCGATCGAGAACGTCGTCAGCGACCCGCGCGTCATCAACATCTGCTTGCCGATCTCGACGATCTCGATCAGCTTCGTCGGGTTCGAGTCGAGGTCGACCATGTTGCCCGCTTCCTTCGCCGCTTGCGTACCCGTGTTCATCGCCACGGCGACGTCGGCCTGCGCGAGCGCCGGCGCGTCGTTGGTGCCGTCGCCGGTCATCGCGACAAGGCGCCCTGCCGCCTGGTGCTCGCGAATCGTCGCGAGCTTGGTTTCCGGCGTCGCTTCCGCGAGGAAATCGTCGACACCCGCTTCCGCTGCAATCGCCGCGGCCGTCAGCCGGTTGTCGCCCGTCACCATCACGGTCTTGATGCCCATCTTGCGCAGTTCCGCGAAACGCTCCTTGATGCCGCCCTTCACGATGTCCTTCAACTCGATCACGCCGAGCACGCGAGCGACGCCGTCCGCCCGCTCCGCCACCGCTAGCGGTGTGCTGCCGCGACGCGCGATGTCGGTCACGACCGCGTCGACTTCGCGCGTGACGCGGCCACCGTGGGACTCGACGTAATGCTTGATCGCATCCGCCGCACCTTTGCGAATCTCGCGGCCAGCCGCCCCGGGAGCAGAACCCGCGGGGAACAGGTCGACACCGCTCATCCGCGTCTGCGCGCTGAACGACAGGAACACCGGATGCAGTGCCTGCATGTCGCGCTCGCGCAGGTTGAACCGCTGCTTCGCGAGCACGACGATGCTGCGGCCTTCCGGCGTTTCGTCGGCGAGCGACGACAGCTGCGCGGCATCGGCCAGCGCCTCCTCGGTCACGAACGGCGCGGGCACGAACGCCGACGCCTGGCGGTTCCCGAGCGTGATCGTGCCGGTCTTGTCGAGCAGCAGCACGTCGACGTCGCCGGCGGCTTCCACCGCGCGGCCCGACGTCGCGATCACGTTCGCCTGCATCATGCGGCTCATCCCGGCCACGCCGATCGCGGACAACAACCCGCCGATCGTCGTCGGGATCAGGCACACGAGCAGCGCAACCAAAGCAGTGATCGTCACCACATGGCCGGCCTTCATCGCTTCGACCGCGAACGTCGAGAACGGCAGCAACGTGGCGGTCGCGAGCAGCATCACGATCGTCAACGCGACGAGCAGGATCGTCAGCGCGATTTCGTTCGGCGTCTTCTTGCGCTTCGCGCCCTCGACCATCGCGATCATCCGGTCGAGGAACGCCTCGCCCGGATTGACGGCGACGCGTACGACGATCCAGTCGGACAGCACGCGCGTGCCGCCCGTCACCGACGAGAAGTCGCCACCCGCCTCGCGGATCACCGGTGCGGATTCGCCGGTAATCGCCGATTCGTCGACCGACGCGACGCCTTCGATCACGTCACCGTCGGCCGGGATCGTGTCGCCGGTTTCGACGAGCACGACGTCGCCTTTGCGCAGGTCGGTCGATGCCATCACTTCGACCGCCGACTTCGCACGCGGCGCCGCGAGCTTTTTCGCGACCACGTTGTGCTTCGCACTGCGCAGCGATGCAGCCTGAGCCTTCGAGCGCCCTTCGGCGAGCGCTTCGGCGAAGTTCGCGAACAGCACGGTGAACCACAGCCACAGCGCGATCGCGACGATGAAGCCGGCGGGCGCTTCGGCCTGGCCGAACAGCGCGGCGATCCACAGGATCGTCGTCAGGATGCTGCCGACGTACACGCAGAACATCACCGGATTGCGGAACTGCGTGCGCGGCGTGAGTTTCCTGAACGAATCGGCGATCGCCGGACGCACGAGCGCGGGGTCGAACATCGAGCGCACGGCCGTGCGCGCATGGCCTGGCTGCGCGGGACGCGGACCTGTCATGGGAGAGAGAGACATGGCGGTTTCCTTTTGCCGGCGCGCTCGCGCAACGGCAGCCGGCGTCGGTCAGGCGAGCCGGCTGCCTTCGCGCGTTTTCGCGTGCGGCTTCCGTTTCCACGCAACCATCTTATGAAGGTTCGCGTGAAGATCGCGGCAAAGGATCGCGTCGAGGTATAAAAAGCGCGTAAACGCCAGTTTCGCCGCGGCGCGGCGGGGGTGTCTCAAGGGCCGTACACGAGCGGGAGCGCCACACTCCGCTCAGACGACGTTTACGCGGCAAAGCAGGAAAACGAACCGGGGGCGCGGCGTTCAGCCGAACGTGTAGCGCCCGTGCTGACGCGGACGCCACGGCGACGAGCGGCAACTCGCGGCCCCCGCCGCGCGTCGTGC
>NZ_JAAGPE010000358.1:0-8352 GCF_017104605.1 Burkholderia sp. Ac-20384
CGAAGTGCCGGCCGGCGTGCTGACCGCGCTGATCGGCGCACCGTACCTGCTCGGGCTGTTGATCCTCGAGGGGCGCCGCGCCCGGCGCGCGGGGCGATGACGCCCGCGCTCGATGGCGCGCGCGCCACGCGCTTCTCGATGTTCGGGCCCGAACCGTTCGCCGACCACCTCGACGTCGTGTGGCTCGGCATGCCGGACGACGCGCACGATGCGCCGGGCCGGATCGTCGTACCCGTCAGCACGCTGCCCGATCACCGCAGCGCGATCCTCGACGCGATGGTCGGCCATTACGGCGGCGATCCGGCGCAGCATGCGCGCGCGCTGATGTCGCAATGGAGCAAATACTATTTCGGCCGCGCGGCGCCGGCCGGTGTCGTCGCCGCGCTGACACTGGGCCGGCCGCTCGACATGTCGCCCGAGCGCACGTTCGTCGCGCTCGACGACGGGATGCCCGCCGCGCTGTATTTCCCGCACGATGCGCTCGGCGCACCGTGCGACGACCCGGCACCACGCTATGCGGGACTCATCGCGCATCTCGGCGCGGCGATCGACCTGCTCGCGGCGATGGGCCGCGTCACGCCGCGCGTGCTGTGGAGCAACGCGGGCAACCTGCTCGACTATCTGCTCGATACGTATCGTTCGCTGCCATGCGCCGCCGATCCCGTCCGCGATGCGGACTGGCTGTTCGGTTCGAGCTGCGTGCACGGCGAGCCGAATCCGCTGCGCGTGCCCGTGCGCGATGCCGTGCCGCGCTCGGCGCTGCTGCCGACGCCGTTTCGTGCGCGCCGCGTGTGCTGCCTGCGCTATGAAATTCCTGGAGAAACGCAACTGTGTGGAAGCTGCCCCCTGCTACTGACGATGGACGACGCGGCGCTGGCCGAGCAGGACGCGATCCGGTGACGGATGCCGGCCGCCGGCACGCGCTCGGCGCACTCGCGGCGCTCGGTGCCGCGTGCTGCGGTGCGCTTTCCCTGTCGTCCCGCGCCGTTGCCGCGACACTCGATGCCCATCGCGCGCAGGGCGTGCGAGCACCGGGCGCGGTGTCGCTGGCCGGCAATCCCGTCGTGTCGCAGGCGAGCGCGACGATGCCGGTGCGGCCGCAACGCGTGGTCGCACTCGACTTCATGTTCGCGGAAAGCGTGATCGCGCTCGACATCGTGCCGGTCGGGATGGCCGATACCGCGTTCTATCCGGGCTGGCTCGGCTATCAAAGCGAGCGGCTCGCGAACGTGACCGATATCGGTTCGCGCCAGGAGCCTGGCCTCGAAGCGATCGCAGCGGTCAAGCCCGACCTGATCATCGGCGTCGGCTTTCGGCATGCGCCGATTTTCGATGCGCTCGACCGGATCGCGCCGACGATCCTGTTCCAGTTCAGCCCGAACGTGTCCGATGGCGGCGTGCCGGTCACGCAGCTCGACTGGATGCGGCAGATCTTCCGGACGATCGGTGCGGTGACGGGGCGCGACGCGCGTGCGCAGGCGGTCGACGCGCAGCTCGATGCGGGCATCGCGCGCAATGCGGCGCGGCTCGCGGCTGCGGGCAGAAAAGGCGAGCGCGTCGCGCTGCTGCAGGATCTCGGCTTGCCCGACCGCTACTGGGCCTATACGGGCAACAGCACGTCGGCGGGTCTCGCGCGGGCGCTCGGGCTCGATCCGTGGCCGAAGAAGCCGACGCGGGAAGGCACGCTCTACGTGACGTCGGCCGACCTGCTCAAGCAGCGTGAACTGGCCGTGCTGTTCGTGACCGCATCGGGCATGGACGTACCGCTGTCCGCGAAACTCGATTCTCCGGTGTGGCGCTACGTGCCCGCGATGAAGGAGCACCGGATCGCGCTCATCGAACGCAATATCTGGGGGTTCGGCGGGCCGATGTCGGCGCTGAAACTGGCCGACGTGATGACCGATACGATGCTGAAGCTGCCGGCCGTGCGCTGAGCGCGCGGCGGTCGATCGGCGGATGACGCCGCTTCGACTTCGACGGGTAGGGCGTTGCGGTTGGCCGGTGCGCCACGAGGCGATCCGGCTCGGTCCGGCCCGGCCGCGTGGCCGGCGGTCGCGCTCGATGCGATGCGCCCGAGCGGCGTGCTCGCCGACGGCGACCGCTGCATGCGCGAGGGACTCGCGGTAAATCACCCGAGCCGTTCCGCGATCGCGCTACGCGCCCGAAACATTTCCTCCTGCAACGAAAATCGCCGACGCACTGCCATTGCAGCGCGTCGGCGATTTCTTTCATCGACTGTCGCTTACGCGCTCAGCGCGTCGACACCATCCTGCGCGCGCGTCCTGGCCGGCGTCGTGTCGCTGACGATTTTCCCGTTGTCGAGCTTCAGCAGACGGTCGGCGAGATCGAAGTAGCGGTCGTCGTGCGTGATCACGATCACGGCCTTGCCGCGCGCTCGCAGCTCGGGCAGCAGTTGCTCGTAGAACACGGCCTTGAACGACGGATCCTGGTCGGCCGCCCATTCGTCGAACAGGTAGAACGGCCGGTCCTCCAGGTACGCGACGACGAGCGCGAGCCGCTTGCGCTGCCCGGTCGACAGTGCGCGGGTCGAGAACGCGCCGTCCACTACCTTCACCTTGTGATCGAGCGCGAGCTTCGCGATCAGCGCGTTCGCGCGCGCATCGGCCTGCGCGCGGGACGGATCGTCGGGATCGACGATGCCGAGCAGCGCATCGAACAGGTGGAAATCGTTGAACACCGCGCTGAAACGCTGCCGGTATGCGGCGCGCTCGCGCCAGCCGATCGTGCGGCCATCGACCTCGATCGTGCCTTCTTCCGGCTCGTAGAGCCCCGTCAGCACCTTCGCGAGCGTCGTCTTGCCGCTGCCGTTGCCGCCGACGATGAACAGGAGCTCGCCCGGCTGGATCGTCAGGTTGATCGGCCCGATGCTGAACATCCGTTCGTCGCGTTCATGGAAGTACGCATGCGTGACGCCGCGCAGCGTGACGGCGCCGGCCGGCGGCACGTCGGGCGCGTCGGACGCCGGCGGCACCGTGCGCAGCGCGCCGAATTCGGCCATCACGCCTTCGATCCGCGTGAGCGACACGCGGGCCGCGTTGACGGTCGGCAGGTTGTTCAGCAGCCCGTCGAGCGGCACGAGCATGAACAGGAACACGACGACGTAGCCGGCGGCCGCGGCCGGATCGGCATGCACGCCGAGTTGCGGCCAGAACGACGCGATGCCGAGGAACACATAGAACAGGAAGATGATCCAGCCGACCCCGACCGCATACGCGCTGAACGCGCGGCGGCGGTGATCGCGCACTTCGCCGATCGCGGCGCCGAGCTGGCCGTCGACGAACTGGCGGGCGCGCTCATCATGCAGCTTCAGCTCCTTCGCGCCGGAAAACAGCGAGCCGAGATAGCCGAACAGGCGGTCCTGCGCCTGGCCGGCCGCTTCGAGCGATGCGATCGCGCGGCGGTCGCCGGTGTGATAGCCGAGCGAGCCGGCGATGATCGCGGCCAGTGCCAGCAGGCACACCGGCCACGACAGCCACGCGAGGTAGCCGAGGCAACCGAACACGATCGAGCCGTGCATGACCAGGTTCGGCAGCGCGAAGAACAGCATCGACACGTTGGTGGCGTCGTCGGTCAGTACCGACTGCACGGGCGCCGCGCCGATCCGCTCGATGTCGCGCAGTTCGGCCGAGCCGACGCGCCGCGCGAGATGCACGCGCAGCCGCGCCATCGTGTCCTGCGACAGGCGCGCGAACAGCGTGCCCGACACGATTCGCGTGACGAGCGCGATCACCGCGCACAGCGCGAAGCGCCACGCGAGCGACGCGTCGGCCGCGCCGGGCTGCGAGAGCGCGCGGTTCAGCGTCGCGACGAGCAGCACGCTCGCGACGCCGTTCAATACGCACGCGGTGAGCGCCAGCACGAGTGACGCGCGGCTTTCGCGCAACAGCGCAAGGATCAGGCGCGCCGCGGGGCGGCCGGGGGAAGCGTCGAGGGACGGCGGGGAAGAAGGCTCGTGGGCGGCTGTCATCGGCAACGTCGGTAAAGGGAAGGCAAGCGAAAACGCGGAAACGGCAAAACTGACGTGAAAGCGGCGGGCGAGGCGGGGCCCCGTTCCGGCTTTCCTCCCTGATAGACGAACGGGCCGCGCAAATATTTAGCGGCGCGTTCAAAAAAAACGTTCGCGCCGGCTTTGAGCACAAAACGGTAAAAAATCGGCCGCGCCGTTCGTCACACCAGTGAAGCCGCCCCAAGCGGCCCCGAGACTTGGCCGAAGCGGCCGGACCGAAGGACTTCACGCACATGACGAGTTTCCCGACTGCGCTGCATCACCGAATCCGCGAACTGGCGCGCCTCGCGCCCGACGCACCCGCGATCGCGGTCCCTTTCCAGAATGACTTGCGCCTGTCGCGCGGCGCGCTCGACGCGCGGGCGTCGCGGCTGGCCCGGCAACTGCGCGCGGCCGGCGTCGGCGCGGAAGTGCGGGTGGGCGTGTGCGTCGAGCGGTCGGGCGAACTGTTCGTCGCGCTGCTGGCCGTGCTGAAGGCGGGCGGCGTGTTCGTGCCGCTCGATCCGCGCCATCCGGCCGCGCGCCTCGACTGGATCGTCCAGGATGCGAATCTGCGGCACGGGATCGTCGACGCGGCCGGCCGTGCGGCGCTCGGCAAGCCGTTCGAACACGCGTTTGACGCGGCCGTCGACGCGACGGACGGGCAGGAGATCGGTGCGGATGACGAAGAAGTGCTCGTTCATCCGCGTTCGGCCGCCTACATGATCTATACGTCCGGTTCGACCGGCACGCCGAAGGCTGTCGTCGTCGAACACGGGCCGCTCGCCGCGCACTGCGACGCGCTCGCGGCCGCGCTGCCGATCGAGGCCGGCGACCGCCTGCTGCATTTCGCGTCGGTCAATTTCGACGCCGCGCATGAATGCTGGCTCGCGCCGCTCGCGACTGGCGCCAGCATCGTCGTGGCGCCGCCGCAACCGTTCGCGCCGGATGCCGCGCATGCGCTGCTGGTGAGTGAATCGGTCAACGTGGCCGCGTTCCCGCCCGCGTACCTGCGCGAATTCGCGGCGGTGGCCGCGCGCGACGGCGTGCCGCCGGCATTGCACGTGCTCGCGTTCGGCGGCGAAGCGCTGCCGCAGCAGGCGTTCGAATTCGTGCGCGGCACGTTCCCGTCGGTACGCCTGATCAATGGCTACGGGCCGACCGAGGCCGTGATCTCGCCGATGCTGTGGCCGGTCGAGCCGGGCGAGACGCCCGTGCTGGCCGCCGACGATGCGTATGCGTCGTTGCCGATCGGCCGCGTGATCGGGCCGCGCGTCGCGCGTGTCGACGGCGGCGAGGTCGATGGCGTGGGTGAACTGCTGCTGGGTGGCGTTTGCGTCGCGCGCGGCTATCACGGCCGTCCGGCGCTCACGGCCGAACGCTTCATTCCCGATGCCGACGGCGAACCCGGTGCGCGCGTGTACCGCACGGGCGACCTCGCACGGCTGCGCGACGACGGCGCATTCGACTACCTCGGCCGCCTCGACGATCAGGTCCAGGTGCGCGGCGTGCGTGTGGAGCCGGCTGAGATCGCCGCGTGCCTGCGATCGCATCCGGCCGTGGCCGATGCGGCCGTGGTTGCCGAAACCGGCAACGGCCCCACGCGGCTGATTGCGTGCGTCGCGCTGCGCGCCGCTGCCGACGATGCGGCGCTGAAAGCACACGTGGCCGCGCAACTGCCGGCTGCCTGGCAGCCGCACCGGTTCGTGCGGTGCGATGCGCTGCCGTACACGCTGAACGGCAAGATCGACCGTGCCGCGCTGCGCGAGAAGATCGCCGCCACGCGCGACACCGCGCAAGGCAGCGGCGACGCACCGCGCACGCCGACCGAACAGCAGCTCGCCGGCCTCTGGCAGACACTGCTCGGCCGCGACGTCACGCCGTCGCGTGACGACCGTTTCTTCGCGCTGGGCGCCGATTCGCTCGCCGCGATGCAGTTGCAGGCCGCGATTCGTGCGGCAGTCCGGGTGAACCTGCGGCTCGATACGCTGTTCGCCGATCCGGCGCTCTTCGAGCTGGCCGAAGCGGTCGATCGTGCGGAACGTGAAACCGGCGAGCCGCTGGCAACGATTTCCGCACGCCGCGTGCCGGCCGATTCGACCGTAGCCACCGCACCGTATATCGACCGTGCCGCATCGCTCGCGCAGCAACGTTTCTGGGTGCTTGCGCAAACGCGCGATGCGAGCGCCGCGTATCACATCGCCGCGCACTGGACGATCGACGGCACGCTCGATCGCGCTGCGTTGCAGCGCGCGCTCGATCACGTGATCGGTCGCCACGAAGCGTGGCGCACGACGCTCGTCGACAACGACGACGGCGTCGTGATGCAGCGAATTCATGCGCATCTGCCGGTGTCGATCGTCGATATCGACCTGCGCGACCAGTCGCCTGCCGCCCGCGACGCGCAAGCCGCGCGTCTCGCCGAGCGCGATGCGGCCGAACCGTTCGACCTCGCGCGCGGCCCGCTGCTGCGCGCGACGCTGGTCGCGCTCGCCGACGACCGACACCGCCTGCTGCTGACCGCCCATCACGCGATCACCGACGGCTGGAGCTCGCGCTGCGCGTTCGATGAACTGTCGGCCGCCTATCGCGCGTATGCCGAAGGCCGCGAGCCGTCGCTGCCCGAATTGCAGATCCAGTACGCCGACTATGCGGACTGGCAACGCGACATGCTGGCCGGCGGCGAGGGTGAACGTCAGCTCGACTACTGGCGCGGCGCGTTGCGCGACGTGCCGGGCCCGCTCGCGCTGCCGGTCGATCGTCAGCCGGGCGCCACACGCACGCTGCAAGGCGCGCGCGTGTCGGTGCGGCTGCCCGACGCGGTCGCGGCCGACGTGCGGCAACTCGCACGCGACGCACAGGCAACCCCTTTCACGGTGCTGCTGGCCGCGCTCGACGCGTGGCTGTCGCGCCTGACCGGCGCAACGGATGTCGTCGTTGCGGTGCCGGTCGCGCATCGCCAGCGCCCGGAATCGCGTGCACTGCTGGGCCTGTTCCTGAATACGGTCGCGCTGCGCGTGCAAGTGGCGCCGACGCTGCCGTTCCGCGCGCTCGTCGATGCGGCGCGCACGGCGGCGCTCGATGCTGTCGCGCACCAGGACGTGCCGTTCGAGCGCGTCGTCGACGCGGTGAAGCCGCCGGTCAAGCGCGGCGACGAATGGTTGCGCGTGAAATTCGCGCAGCAGTTCGACGCGCGGCACGACAGTGTGCTGCCGGGCGCAACGGCCGTTGCGACGCCGGGGCCTGACCTTGCCGCACGCTTCGACTTCGCCGTGGATTTCACCGACGATGCGAGCGGCATCGAACTGGTCGCGGCCTATGCGACCGACTGCATCGACACCGACACCGCGCGCGCATGGCTCGACAGTTACGCGGCGCTCGTCGGTGCGGCCGCGCGCGATCCGCATCAAACGACGGCCGTCCTGCCGTGCGACGCGTCGGCCGCTTCGCGCCAGCCGCGCGACGGACGTGCGCTGCGCGTCGAACATGCGGACATCGTCGCCGCGTTCGCTCGCCAGGCGGCCGCGTATCCGCATCGCGTCGCGCTCGCCGATGCGTCGGCGTCGCTGACGTTCGCCGAACTCGACGACGCATCGAACCGCATCGCCCGCGCGCTGACCCAGCGCGGCGTGGCCGCGGAAGCGTCCGTCATCGTCTGCATCGAACGCTCGGCGCGCTTCGTCGTCGGCCTGCTCGGCGCGTTGAAGGCCGGCGCGCTCGCCGTGCTGCTCGATCCCGCTCAGCCGGCTGCACGACTGGCCGCGGCGGCGGCCGACTGCGGCGCGCGTTGGGCGCTCGTCGCGGATAGCGCCGCCTGGCCGACCGGCATCGACGCACAGCCGCTTGACGTCGACACGCTCGCTCAGGACTCAACGCTTGCGCACGCAGCCGGCGTGCGTATCGCACCGCATCCGGAACAGGGCGCGTACCTGATCTATACGTCCGGCTCGACCGGCACGCCGAAGGGCGTCGTCGTGTCGCACGGCGCGCTGGCCGACTACGTGCAGGGGATGCTCGACGAACTCGCGTTCGCACCGGACGCGTCGTTCGCGATGGTGTCGACCGTCGCGGCCGACCTCGGCCACACGACGCTGTTCGGCGCGCTGTGCGCAGGCCGTACGCTGCACCTGCTGCCGGCCGCGTGCGCGTTCGATCCCGACCTGTTCGCCGATGAGATGCGCCGTCGCGACGTCGGTGTGCTGAAGATCGTGCCGAGCCACCTGCAGGCGCTGCTCGACGCACGTGTGCCGGCAGATGTGCTGCCGCGCCACGCGCTCGTGACCGGCGGCGAAACGCTCACGTGGGCGCTCGTCGCGCGCCTGGCTGCGCTTGCGCCGGCCTGCCGC
>NZ_JAAGPE010000359.1:0-8517 GCF_017104605.1 Burkholderia sp. Ac-20384
GAATCGCGGCCATCGGCGCCGCGGCCGGCTCGGTACCGGTTGCAGCGATTGCCGCGGGCGCCGCACCGGCCGCCCTCGCCTCGCGCGCCGCCGCGCGTTCCTTCCGCTCCGGCGAGCGCAGGTCGAGCGCTTCCTGCACGCCCTTCACGCCCGGCACGATTTCGGGTTCGACATGCTTCGACCCACGCGCGTTTTTCGAGCGCTTCGGCTTCGTGGCCAGCATCGGCGCAGCCGCCATCACCTCGTCGAGTGCCTTCTTCGCGGCGGCCTGCTCGGCCGCGCGCCGGCTCGCACCGGAGCCCGACACCTTCACATCGAGCTTCGGCACCGTGCATTCGACTTCGAATTGCTGATTGTGCGCCGCACCATGCGTCGCGACCACCGTATAAGTCGGCAGCGCGATCTTGTGCCCCTGCAGGTATTCCTGCAGCAGCGTCTTCGCGTCCTTGCCGAGCGTGCGCGGATCGATGTGGTCGAGAATCGGGATATAGAGGCGCTTGATGACCCCTTGGGCGGCTTCGAAGCCGCCATCGAGGAATACGGCCCCGATGATGGCTTCGAACGCGTCCGCGAGGATCGACGGGCGGCGGAACCCGCCGCTGCGCAGCTCGCCTTCGCCGAGCCGCAGGCCGTCCGAGATATTCAGGGCCTGAGCAATTTCGTACAGCGACTGCTGTTTGACGAGGTTGGCGCGTACGCGCGACAGATCGCCTTCGTCCAGCTTGCTGAAACGCTGGAACAAAAGGGCAGCCACCGCGCAATTCAGAACGGAGTCGCCGAGGAACTCGAGCCGTTCGTTGTGCGTGGCACTGTGACTACGATGGGTCAAAGCCTGGCGCAACAATTCCGCATTGCGAAATTCGTAGCGCAGCCGGCTTTCCAACTGGGATAGGGGCATGTGCAGGAGTATAACGCGGGCGCCGGTCGGGCCGAAACGGCACGGCCGGACGCGAAAAGGCGTGACGAGGCGGTGTTACCGCCGGTTCTTAAAGTAGTTCGGCACTACGCGACGCGGCCCGTGCGTCGCGCAGTGCGATTGAGTCGAATGCGATCAGTTGAAGGAACCGATGCGCTTCAGGTCGCTGAAGTTCATCCAGATGAAGAACGCGCGGCCAACGATGTTCTGGTCCGGCACGAAACCCCAGTAGCGGCTGTCCGCGCTGTTGTCGCGGTTGTCGCCCATCATGAAGTAGTGACCGGGCGGCACCTTGCAGATCACGCCGCGGCTGTTGTACGTGCAGTTGTCGCGAAACGGATAGTCGTATGCGCCCATCACGAACGGCGGCACGGCCGGGTTGTTGAGGATCGCGTTCTTCTTGTTGCCGATCGTTTCCTCGAACTGCTTCGCGTAGTTCTGACGCTCGTCGTCGAAGAAATCGGGCAGCGGCGTTTCGGGCACCGGCTGGCCGTTGATCGTGAGCTGCTTGTCCTGGTACGCGACGGTATCGCCCGGCAGGCCGATCACACGCTTGATGTAGTCGACCGACTCGTCCTTCGGATAGCGGAACACGACGACGTCGCCGCGCGACAACGGGCTGCCCTGCGTGATCTTCGTGTTCGTGACTGGCAGGCGCAGCCCGTATTCGAACTTGTTGACGAGGATGAAATCACCGACGAGCAACGTCGGCACCATCGAGCCCGACGGAATCTTGAACGGCTCGACGACGAACGAACGCACGACGAACACCGCCAGGATCACCGGGAAGAAGCTCGCCGTGTACTCGAGCCACCACGGCTGGCGCAGCTTCTCGTCGCGCAACTTCGAACGCGTCTGCACCGCGTTTTCATCCGCGAAACGCTTGTCGATGCGCGACTGCTGGCGATCGAACTCCTCGATCGCCGAGTCGGCCGCCTTGCGTCGCTTCGGCAGGAACACCAGCTTGTCCAACACCCACGCTACGCCCGTCAAGACGACGAGCACAAAAAGAATCAGCGCAAAATTCATAAAAGGATCAGTCCTGTTATTTGTCTTCGACGCGCAAGATGGCAAGGAACGCTTCCTGCGGGATCTCGACCGAGCCCACCTGCTTCATTCGTTTCTTACCCGCTTTCTGCTTTTCGAGCAGTTTCTTCTTTCGCGAGATGTCGCCGCCATAGCACTTCGCCAGCACGTTCTTGCGCAGCGCCTTGATGTTCTCGCGGGCAATGATGTGCGCGCCGATCGTAGCCTGGATCGCCACGTCGTACATCTGGCGTGGAATGATCTCGCGCATCTTCGCGGCCACTTCGCGGCCGCGGTACTGCGACTGCGAACGGTGGACGATAACCGACAACGCATCGACCTTGTCACCGTTGATCAGCATGTCGACCTTCACGACGTCGGCCGCGCGGTATTCCTTGAACTCGTAGTCCATCGACGCGTAGCCGCGCGACACCGACTTCAGGCGATCGAAGAAATCGAGCACGATCTCGGCCATCGGGATCTCGTAGGTCAGTTGCACCTGACGGCCGTGATATTGCATGTTGATCTGCGATCCGCGCTTCTGCTCGCACAGCGTGATCACGGAGCCGACGTAGTCCTGCGGCATGTACAGGTTCACCGTGACGATCGGCTCGCGAATCTCCTCGATCCTCGGCGGCTCCGGCATCTTCGCCGGATTCTCGACCTTGATGATCGCGCCGTCGCTCATCATGACCTCGTAGACAACCGTCGGCGCGGTCGTGATGAGGTCCATGTCGAACTCGCGCTCGAGCCGCTCCTGCACGATTTCCATGTGCAGCAGGCCGAGGAAGCCGCAGCGGAAACCGAAGCCGAGCGCCTGCGACACTTCCGGCTCGTACTGCAGCGACGCATCGTTCAACTTCAGCTTCTCGAGCGATTCGCGCAGTGCGTCATACTGGTTAGCCTCGACCGGATACAGCCCCGCGAACACCTGCGGCTTCACTTCCTTGAAGCCCGGCAGCGGCTCGACAGCCGCCTTGGTCGCGTGCGTGACGGTGTCGCCGACCTTCGCTGCCGTCAGTTCCTTGATGCCGGCGATGATGAAACCCACCTGCCCGGCCGACAGCGTTTCGAGATTGCGCGACTTCGGCGTGAACACGCCGATGTGCTCGACCGGATACTGCGCACCGGTCGCCATCAGCTTGATCTTGTCCTTCGGGCGCAGCGTGCCGTTAACGATGCGTACGAGCATCACGACGCCGACGTAGTTGTCGAACCACGAATCGATGATGAGCGCCTGCAGCGGCGCGGCCGGATCACCCTTCGGCGGCGGCACCTTCGCGATCAGCGACTCGAGCACGTCCTCGACGCCGAGACCTGTCTTCGCGCTGCAACGCGTCGCGTCGGTCGCGTCGATGCCGATCACGTCCTCGATCTCCTCGATCGCGTTTTCGGGGTTCGCGGCGGGCAGGTCGATCTTGTTCAGCACGGGAACGACCTCGACGCCGAGTTCGATCGCCGTGTAGCAGTTCGCGACCGTCTGCGCCTCGACGCCCTGGCTCGCATCGACGACCAGCAGCGCGCCTTCGCATGCGGACAGCGAACGGCTGACTTCGTACGAGAAGTCGACGTGCCCCGGCGTGTCGATCAGGTTCAGGTTGTAGACCTTGCCGTCGCGCGCGCGATAGGACAGCGCGGCAGTCTGCGCCTTGATCGTGATGCCGCGCTCGCGCTCGATATCCATCGAGTCGAGCACCTGCGCTTCCATTTCACGGTCGGCGAGGCCGCCGCATACCTGGATGATGCGATCCGCGAGCGTCGACTTGCCATGGTCGATGTGCGCGATGATCGAGAAATTGCGAATATGATCCATTCAGTGCCGATCAAGCGAAAAAGGCGCGCTCGACGACTGCAGAGCACGCCTTGGTAAGTCGGTGAAAAAACAGCTTATTTTAGCCGAAAAGGCCTTTGCCGGGCGGTATTTCCAACGCCGGGCCGCGCAGTGGCCCGCTGGGAGCCACCGCCGGGCCAAGCGCCGTGCGAAACGACACCCGCCAGCGGCAGGTCAGGCTCGTCGCCAGGCCGCCAGCGCGGCGCGCACCCGCGCGTCGTCGAACCGGTGGCGGCATACCTCCGCCCCGTCCAGCAGCAGCACGGGCACGTCCTCGTCGTAGCGGGCGACGAGTGCCGCATCGGTGTCGATGTCGATGTAATCGAACGCGACGCCGAATTCGGCCGCCACCGGCGCCAGTGCGTCGCGCATGTCGTCGCACAGGTGGCACCAGCCGCGGCCGTAGAGCGTGAACATCGGCGCGTTACTTCTGGCGCGGCCGCACGGGCACGAACTGCGTGTTGTCGCCACGCCGCACGAGCACCGCGACCGCCTTCTGCGGATCGAGCTGCGCAGTCACGTCGGCAAACTGCTTCGCGTTCGTGATGTCGGTGTCGCCGACGCGCAGCACGATGTCACCGCGCTGCAGGCCCGCACGGGCGGCCGGGCCGTCGACGCCGTCGATCTGCACGCCGTTCTTCAGCTTCAGCGTCTTCATCTGCTCCGCCGTCAGGTCACTGACCGTCAGACCGAGCGAATTGGTCTGGCGCGGCTTCTGCGGCGCGTTCTTGCGCTGCTCAGCCTTCGCCGTCGTTTCGGCCGGCGTCTCCGCAATCGTGATCGGCAGATCGCGTGCCTGACCCTTGCGCCATACGCTGACCGTCGCCTTCGTGCCCGGCTTCGTGTCGCCGACCATGCGCGGCAGGTCCGACGCCGTATCGACCGAACGACCATTGAACTTCAGGATGATATCGCCCGGCTGGATACCCGCCTTGTCGGCCGGACCGCCCGGCTCGACGCTGCTGACGAGCGCGCCCTCGGCCTTCGGCAGCCCGATCGAATCGGCCACGTCCTTCGTCACCTCGCCGATCGCCACCGCAATCCGGCCGCGCGTGACCTTGCCCGTCGCCTTCAGCTGGTCGGCCACGCGCATCGCCTCGTCGATCGGAATCGCGAACGAGATGCCCATGAAGCCGCCGGTACGGCTGTAGATCTGCGAGTTGATGCCGATCACCTCGCCCTGCATGTTGATCAGCGGGCCGCCCGAGTTGCCGGGGTTCACGGCGACGTCGGTCTGGATGAACGGCAGGTAGTCGCCCGTATTGCGGCTCTTCGAGCTGACGATGCCGGCCGTCACCGTGTTGTCGAGGCCGAACGGCGAACCGATCGCGACGACCCACTCACCGACGCGCACCTTGTTCGAATCGCCGATCGCGACGACCGGCAGGTTCGACGCCTGGATCTTGACGACCGCGACGTCCGTGCGATCGTCGACGCCGATCAGCTTCGCCTTGAATTCGCGCTTGTCGGTCAGCGTCACGTAGATGGTGTCCGCATCGTCGACGACGTGCGCATTGGTCATCACGTAACCGTCGGCCGACACGATGAAGCCCGAGCCGACGCCGCGATTCTGTTCGGTGTCGGGCGGGTTGTCCGGCGCGGGCGCGTTCTTCGGGTTGTTGCCGCCGTTGCCGCTACCGTTACCGGGCGCCTGCGGCAGCGGAATGCCGAAGAAGCGCCGGAAGAATTCCGACATGTCGCCGTTGTCGAAGCCCGGCGGGAGCATCCCGCGCGGGCCGCTGCTCGTCGGCACGTTGGCGGTGGTCCGGATGTTCACGACGGCCGGCCCGACCTTTTCGACCAGGTCGGCGAAGTCGGGCAGGCTGGCAGCGGGAGCCGTCACCGCGAACGCGGTATGCGGCACGAGCGGCAGGCAGGCAGACAGCGCCGCCGCCGCGAGCCATTTGCGCAGCGTGAGTTTCATCATGTCGGAAGCCGTAGCGTTACTTGGAAGCCTTGTATTCTATGGCAGACGCGAACTGCTGCAACGTAGCCGGCGGCACTTCGCCGAGCACGGTGATCCAGTAGTCGCCGCGGCGCTTCACGAGAACGTTCGTTGCACCGGTGCTGCCCGCGCCTTCCTTGCGCGTATTCTTTTCGGCCGGCTCGATGAAAACCGAGATCGTCGCGAGACCGTCGGTGAAGACGGCCTGATCGACCGGGATCGGCGGCTCGCCCGCGTCGCGCGCGGCCATCGGCCGGCGCACTTCACGAATCTTCTGGAAACCGGCCACGCTCGGGGCGAGCTGCCAGCCCTGCGCCTCCATGTCGACCGTCGCGACCGGCGGGCGCACGACCGTCCAGCCGCTCAGGTTGCGCATGCCGGCCGCGATCGCGGCCTTGTCGCCGCTTGCGCCGCCCGTCTGCAATTGCGAGAACGCGATCTGCTCGAGCACGTGATCGTTCGCATCGAGCGTCTGCGAGCGCAGCAGCAGCCCCGTGCGCGCGTCAGCCCACAGCTTGTACGTGAAGCGGTACGCATCCTTCGGCACGAGCTCGACGACCTGCGCGTCGATCCCCGCAACACGGTCCTTGCCGAGCGACTTCGCGTCGTAGACGGACATCACGTGCTCGCCGCTCGCGCCGAGCAGCGCGGGAAACGAGTCGCGCGTCTGACGGCGCTCGACCACGCACAGCTTGCGCTCGGGCACGAACGTGTACAGCTCGTCGTTATGGCGCAGAAGCTTGCGCGGCTTGCCGTCGAGCGTCTCGATGCGCTCGAACTCGCCGTCGCGGGACGCGACGTGCGCGATGCGCGACGACTGCACATACCCGCCGCGCTGGTAGACGAACGTGCCTTCGTAGCTCTGCTGCTGCGCCGCTTGCTGGACACGGTCGAGCCAGTCGGCGGCACCCTTGCGGGTCGCGACAGGATCGTCCGGTTGCTGGGCGCGGGCAGGAAGGGATTGAACGGACAACAGGGCGGCTGCGCAAAGCAGGAGGGCCGGCAGCCGCTTCCATCCGGAGATGGCGTGATTCAACTGCAATGTCCGCATCGGGTTTATTGGCCTGGCGTGGTGGTCACGGCAGCGCGGATCAGCGGCATCGAACCCGTGACGACGGGCTGCTGCGCGAATTGCTGGTGCGCTTCAAGGTATTGGTCGAGGCTGGCGTCGCGGATGATGTTGACGTCCTGCAGGCCCGGCTGGGCCGATGCCTGCGCAACCGTCACGCGCTGCAGGTTGCCGCCTTGCGGCGCACCGGCCGACGCGACCTGGACGGCGCCCGGGGCACCGGCCGTCTGCATTTGCGGGACGACGATCCACGTCAGCGTAGCCGCCGCGGCAGCGACCGCGAACGCGGGCACGACGCGCCGGCGCAGCGCCAGCAGCTTGCGCGCAACGGGTGCGGCCGCCGGCGCGAGCAGGTGCGGCTCGCTCTCGAGCGCAGCCGACATGCGCGCGGTGAACGCGACGCTCAGCGCGGGCGACAGCGCGAGCTCGTCCGAGCGCAGCGCATCGCCGATCAGGTGGTAATGGGCCCACGCAGCGCGATCCGCGCGGTTGAGCTCAGCCAGAAACTGCCCGTTGTCCGGGCCATCGAACATTTCGCCATCGACCAGCGCGGAAAGGCGCTCGCCGCGCGAGCACGCTTGCGACTGCGTATTGACCGACCCCATGATGCTCCCCATCTTGCACACCCCGTCGTGACTTCACGACTCTATCCGTAACTAGACCCCGACCCGCGTCGCTTCGCCTGTCGCGCTTACCAGCGCTTGCCTTCGGGCGTATCGAGCAGCGGACGCAATTTAGCAGCGATTGCCTCGCGTGCGCGGAAGATCCGCGACCGGACCGTCCCGATCGGACAGCCCATCATTTCCGCGATCTCTTCGTAGCTCAGGCCCTCGATCTCGCGCAGCGTAATTGCCTGACGCAGTTCTTCGGGCAGCAGAGCCATTGCAGCGTTGACCGTCTCGGCAATCTGCTTGCTCATCAACATCGACTCAGGCGTGTTGATATCCCTTAGTTGGTCTGCGTCGGAGAAAGTTTCCGCTTCCTCTGCATCGGCCTCGGTGGAGGTCGGCGCCCGGCGGCCTTGCGTCGCAAGGTAGTTCTTCGCCGTGTTGACGGCAATTCGGTACAACCACGTATAGAACGCCGATTCGCCGCGGAATTGCGGCAGCGCACGATACGCCTTGATGAACGCGTCCTGGGCCACATCCTCGACCTCGGCGGGATCCCGCACGAGGCGCGAGATCAGCCGAATGATCTTGCGGTGGTATTTGGAGACCAGGAGTTCGAACGCTGCCTTGTCGCCCTTCTGTACGCGCTCGACCAGAGCCTGATCGATTTCTTTTTCACTCACCTGACAAATCCATTAACTAGGGATGCAACGCGGAGCAACATTGTAGCGTTCCCGCGCCAGACGCTGGTTACGGTCGGTAACCGCGCCGCCGTCATGCCCGCCCCGCCGCGCCCGCCGTTCTCGCCAGCACGGAAAGCGCGCTGAACGACGCGGCATCGAGCGCATCGGCCGGGATCAGCAGCGGCCGGGCTCGCCGGGCGCCCTGCCCGACCGACAGCACCAGCAGCAGGCTGCTCCAGTGCGCATGCCCCGTCACGCGGCACGCGCACCAGCCGCCCGGCGGCCAGCTCCGCCGCACACCCGCGTTCGACGAGAATCGCGAAGCCGATCCCGTTCCCCCCGGCCCGCCCGGCCATCTCGCCGCCCTTGACCCCCTCCCGGCCCCCCCCCCGCACCTCGTTCATCCGCCCCTCACCGCCCGCGAATTGCCCCGCCTCCC